>NZ_AFMS01000169.1 GCF_000215485.1 Anaplasma marginale str. Florida | reverse complement strand
TGGCCGTGCTCATCCGTCCCTGTAGTGAACTTGACCTGCTTGCCACTCAGACTTCTAAACCTGGCAGCAACATCAGATATGAGTGTGGTGTAGAAGTGCCCTATGTGAGGAGTATCGTTAACATAGTATATAGGAGTGGTAACGTAAAAGCATTCCCCCTGCCTCACCAAAGCCCTCAAAGCGCACAACACCAAGAACTGGGTATGGTACCAAAACCTTGCTCATTCTTCAAGCAGTAACCAGCACCGGAGAGAATAAAGCTGCCATTCGGTGCTGAGAGGATATCAGCAATGCCGCAAATAGCGCAACCCGTGCGTCACAACCATAGGCATACATCATTAAAAAACCCATGGTCCGCACTGGCAATTATCTGTGTAAAGGACCTGGCAAATCAGTTATAATCCGCAACTACGTGGATATGCAAATCTGAGCATGGGCAGGATTCTGGTAAAAAAGTTTGGAGGCACATCCTTAAAAGACGTAGAGTGCATATTAAGAGTTGCAAACATAGTGCGGCAGGGTGTGGAGCGTGGCCACAAGCTTGTGGTGGTAGTCTCGGCCATGGGCCGCTTTACGGACGAGGCCGTTACAACTGCACAGGAGGTTTCGGAGCTGGCATCAGAGGCACAGCTTTCGGAGTATGACGTGGTCGTCTCCTCCGGAGAGCAGGTATCATGTGGGCTTCTGGCGCTTGCATTGCAGCGCATAGACATCAAAGCAACATCTATAATGGGCTGGCAGATACCCATAAACACAACCGGAGAGCACTCGCGGGCCAGAATTATAGAAATAAAACCCGATCGCATATTATCGCTCCTGAACGAGCATGATGTTGTAATAGTTGCAGGGTTCCAAGGTATTCACAATGCGCGCATCACTACCCTGGGCAGGGGTGGGTCAGACATCTCCGCAGTGGCAATAGCCGCTGCACTGCGGCTGGACGCGTGTTATATGTACACAGATGTTGCGGGAGTATATACGGCAAATCCTTGTTTGGTCCCGAGCGCACGTAAGTTAGATCACGTAACGTATAACGACATGGTAGAAATATCCGCCTCTGGTAGGGCAATATTGAACGTACGCTCTGTAGAGATGGCTATGCGGTGCGGCGTGCGTATTCATGTGATGTCAAGCTCGCAGGAAGCGAAGGGCACATTGGTATCTTTTGAGTGTGAGAGGGAAATGGAGAGCAGAATAATTACTGGAATCGCTATTAGTAAAAAGATAGCAAGCGTATCGCTGGGCGGAGTGCCTGCAGTTCCCGGCATCGCCGCAGCACTGCTTCCCATAGCAGAGGGAAACATAGACGTGGATATGATAATGCAGACCGTGGACGGGGAACTCCGCAATATTACTTTTACTGTGCAAGAAGAAGATCTGCAAAAAACGCAAGATATCCTTTTACAACACAAACACAACATAATGTACGAGAGCCTGGCGGTAACGGATGGCCTGGCCAAGGTTTCTTTAGTAGGCGCATGTATGATATCGCGTCCGGGTGTGGCCAGCAGGGTTTTTAGCGCATTGGCCAGTGGTGGAATAGCCGTATTGGCAGTCTCCACTTCTGAGATAAAAATTACTGTTTTGATGCATGAACAAAGCGCTGCACCAGCGTTGAGCCTCCTTCACGAGGAATTCGCACTTGATCGTGAAAGTGTGCCTTGTACATAAACTGCGCGTTCGTCATCTGCTCCTACCTGGTCACTAGCACGCGGCCTTTGCTGCAAAACTGCGTAACATCGCACTTGCACCCAGGCATCTCTCTTTTGTATATATAACACACCTGAGGCTACCAGAGCGGTATTTGTAATGCACATCACTGTGCGTACACAAGTGTAAAGCCCCTACCCACATTGTTAAAGGTATGTTACCTGCGTCAGCAGCCGTTACCAGCTGGAACAAAAGCCTTGCTATTTCCACTGTTGCGATGTACCATCCGACGGTATATGTTGGCTTTCACTGTGTTTTTCCTATGCTCCGTGCGCTCGTTGTGGGTGTGTTGTTTGTCTGCGGATCGCTATGGGGGCCCAGCGCGGGTGCAAGTGCGCCTTACCCATGGCAGCTTGGGTTTCAGGAGCCCGCAACAGAAATTATGGAGCTAATTGCCAAGTCCCATAACTACATCATGGTTGTGATGTCTGCAGTGGCGGCTGTTGTATTTTTCTTGATGTTCTATACACTGGCCAAGTTTCGAAGAAAGAAGGGTGAGCAGGTAAAGTTTAACAACAAGAATTCTCACAATGTCGCGCTTGAAGTAACGTGGACCTTAATCCCGCTGTTAATTGTCGGGTTATTGACCATAAGCAACGTTAAGCTCATCAAAAAGGAGCAGCAAATCCCCGAAGCAGACATTGTGATTAAGGCTATAGGATATCAGTGGTACTGGACCTACGTGTATCCAGAGACTGGTATAAGGTTTGACAGCTACATGAAGCCAGATTCGGAGTTGGAGAGTGGTGAGTTGCGCCTGCTTGAGGTAGACAATAGGATGGTCGTACCGGTAGGCGAGGTCGTGTTGTTGCAGTCCACCGCCGGAGATGTGATACACAGCTGGGCTGTGCCGGCTTTGGGCATTAAAGTTGATGCAGTGCCAGGAAAGTTAAACGAGGTGTGGTTCTCGGTGAAGAAACCCGGGGTTTACTATGGGCAGTGTTCCGAACTTTGCGGGAGGCTGCATGGCTTCATGCCCATCGTGGTTGAGGCGGTAACTAGGGATAAGTTTGATGCGTGGGTAGCACAGCGCAAAGAAAGCAGTTAGGGGGCCTAGCAGTTGGTGTGGTAAGCTGATGGGTCAAATTTTGAGGCTTATATGCTTGTGGGTTGTTGCGTGTTTCCTCCCAGAGCTATTTTAGGAGGTGGGTTATATGTACGATGAGCATGCGCCTAGTGGTTTGAAGCGGTGGTTGTTCTCCACCAACCATAAAGACATAGGCACCATGTACATCATCTTTTCGATAATAGGTGGTGTGATAGGGGGCCTGCTGTCCCTCATATTGCGCGCACAGTTGGCGCACATAGACGTGTTGCACGGAAACTACCAGCTATATAACGTCATGGTTACTGGGCACGCGCTCATAATGGTCTTTTTCATGATAATGCCTGCTCTCACCGGGGGGTTTGGGAACTGGTTTGTTCCCCTGCTAATTGGCGCACCAGATATGGCATTTCCGCGGTTGAATAACCTGAGTTTTTGGATGCTAGTAGCATCACTCGCGCTGCTGTTTTGCTCTGTACTGATCGGAGATGGCCCGGGAACGGGTTGGACTTTGTACCCTCCCCTGTCATACCTGTCCTCTCATCCAGACGCATCTGTGGACATGGCTATATTGGCATTGCACCTCGCGGGTATTTCCTCAATAGTTGGGTCCATAAACTTTATAGTAACAATTCTCAACATGCGTGCCCACGGTATGACGCTGCTCAAGATGCCGTTGTTCGTATGGACCATATTGCTTACTTCGTTCATGCTAATAGTGTCACTCCCCGTATTAGCCGGAGCAATTACAATGCTCCTGACTGATCGCAACTTCGGTACCAGCTTTTTTAACCCGTCAGGCGGCGGTGACCCAATACTTTTTCAGCATCTGTTCTGGTTTTTCGGGCACCCGGAAGTATACGTGATAATATTCCCAGCTTTTGGGATTATAAGTCAGATAGTATCCACGTTTTCCCACAAGGCGGTTTTTGGGTACCTGGGAATGGTGTTCGCGCTAGTTGGAATAGCGACGGTCGGGTTGGTGGTTTGGGCGCACCATATGTTCACCACCGGCTTGAGTACGGAAATGATCACGTACTATAGCGTCACAACGATGTTGATAGGGGTGCTGACCGGAGTCAAGGTGTTCAGCTGGATAGCCACCATGTGGGGAGGGAAGATAGAGTTTAAGACCCCGATGCTTTTCGCGATAGGGTTCATCTTCGTGTTCACAGTCGGCGGCTTGACCGGCATAGTGGTCTCACACGGGGGAGTGGATAAGGTTCTGCATGACACATACTACGTGGTTGCCCACTTTCACTATGTGATGTCAATCGCAGCGCTCTTTGCCGCATATGCGGGGTTTTATTATTGGATAGGTAAAATGTCAGGCAAGCAGTACCCCGAGTGTATGGGGAAAATTCACTTCTGGCTGACTTTCATTTCGACCAATATAGCGTTCTTCCCTCAGCACTTTTTGGGGCTTGCCGGCATGCCTAGAAGAATTCCTGACTATCCAGATGCCTTTGCTCCATGGAATTACGTATCCTCCGTGGGAGCGGGCCTTTCTTTTCTATCTGCGCTGCTATTTATAGCAATTGCGATATACACATTGAAGAGGGGCAAGACGGCCGAAGCAAACCCGTGGGGAGGCGACACTTTGGAGTGGACTGTCCCCTCGCCCGCCCCGTTCCACACTTTTGAGGAAATTCCCAAGTTGGACTAAGGGATACACATGACAGCAACTTTTATCAAGACCTCCCGAGGGAAAAGCCCTGCGTCTCTTTCCTCGGTTGGCGATTACGTTCAGCTGCTCAAGCCCAGGATAATGTGTTTGGTGGTGTTTACTGCAATAACCGGAATGCTAATCGCACCGGGAACTATTCACCCACTAATAGGGCTTGTATCCACGGTGTGTGTAGCCCTGGGCGCAGGTGCGGCGGGTGCGTTCAATATGTGGTACGATAGTGATATTGACGCAATTATGGATCGTACCAAGGGCCGGCCTATACCTGCAGGAAAAATTTGCAGGGAACAAGCATGGGAATGCGGCATGGTGCTTGCAACACTATCAGTGTTTGTCATGGCAATCGCAGTAAACTATGTATCTGCGCTCCTTCTGGCGGGAAGCATTTTTTCCTATGCAGTAGTTTATACAATGCTACTGAAAAGGCGCACACCGCAGAATATAGTGATTGGCGGCATCGCGGGCGCTTTCCCACCAGTAATAGGTTGGGCCTCAGTTTCCGGGACGCTGTCGCTTGAGAGCTTGTCCCTGTTTGCGATAATATTCGTGTGGACACCCCCTCACTTTTGGGCAATCGCCCTACTCACCCTGGAGGAATACAAAAAAGCGAACGTTCCCATGCTGCCCGTGTACTGTATACGTAAAACCAGGTCGCACATATTGTTGTATAGCATAATTCTTGCGGTCGTGGGGGCAACGCCGGGTTTGTTTGTGAAACACCCGGTTTTATATGAAATTCTGGCAACCGGCTTGAGCGCAACGTTCATCGCTTATGCCATCGCCGTATTTCGGGAAAAGGGACAGCCGTCACATAAGGCATGCATGGGGCTGTTTAAATACTCTATATACTATCTGTTTCTACTGTTTGCCGTGGTGATAGCCTGCGTACACTAGCTTGGAAAAGGCAGCACGTCTCGCCGTCCCCGGGGCGCGGCGCTAGTTAGTGTTACAACAGTGATTCTCGCTGTGCGTCCTCCACAGCTTCTTCTCCGGCAGCAGCACTGCTAGGAGGAGTAGCGCTCTTTCCCTCATCATCCCCCTCCTTGGTTCCTTCCTGCCCGACTTCTTGCGCACAGTTTTTCTCCCCGCTTAGTAGACGCTCAGCCCTGGCGCGCCACACGTTGCCTTCATCTAATTTAGAGAGGTACGCGGCCGCTGATTTATGGTCCCCCAAGGCTGTGTAGGCCTCCACCAGTCGGTACAACCCTTCGTTAGTGTACGCTGAACTTGGATATGCAGATATCAGAGCTCTAAACCTCTTCACTGCGGCTATGTGCCCCCCTCGCTTGAGGTAAAACTTACCAATCATGAATTCCCTAGCAGCCAGGTGCTGCTGCACGGCAGCAAGCCTTTTGGAAATTTCACCTAAGTGGCGCGAGTTTGGGAACATGCGCACAAACTCGTAAGCAAGGTTCCTAACCTCTAGGGCCACTCCCTGGTCCAACCCAAGATCGGGAATCTGCATGTATTTAGCCAGAATTCTGACGTAGTAGGCGTAGTCTATGCTCTTGCTGCTGGGGTAGGAATCAATGTAGCCCTCCGCAAGAGAAGCCGATTCAGCGTAGTTACCGAGCTCATAATGAGCCACCGCAGCAACCAGACTGCCGTCTATTGCCATTTGTGAAAACGGATATAGAGCCTCTATCTTATCGAAAACCGCTATAGCCTTCTTATACCGTCCCTCGTGAAACAGCCTGAGACCATCTTCGTAAAGCTTATGTACCCCCTCTTCAGCGAAGGACGCAGCAGCAACGGGGTGCGTGGTACAGAGAATAGAAAGGATAACCAAAACAGCGCACAACAAACCAGTACGAGGAGCCACGAAACCACACCAAACAAACGTCAGGGAGCCATTAAACCACGCAACCAGACCCATAGCAAGTCTTTTGTCCTACAGGATTCCCGAATATATTCCTGCTAGTTTTGCATGTTTGCACGAAACCCTATTGACAAACTGACGATTTGTGGTAGCGTGGCGGTGGCGTTTCGTGGTCTTGATGGTCTCTTGTAGGGGGCGGGATGAATGTTCTGGTTGTCGGCTCCGGGGGTAGGGAGCATGCCCTGTTGGACTGCCTGAGCCGCTCCCCCATGTTAACTCGTTTGTTTGTTGCTCCTGGGCGTGAGGCCATGGCGGACCTGGCGACTTTGGTGGACGTAGACGTAACTAACTTTATCGAGGTTGCGCAGATCTGCAAGCGCGAGAAGATAGATCTGGTTGTTGTCGGTCCTGAGTTACCGCTAATCAGCGGGTTGTCCGATGCACTTACCGATGAGGGTATTTTTGTGTTTGGCCCGTCCAGGGCCGCATCTAGGCTCGAGGCCTCAAAGGGGTTTACAAAGGAGTTGTGCGCCCGTTACAACATCCCCACGGCGAAGCACGGGTATTTTATGGACATCGGCTCCGCCAAGCAGTTCGTCAAGAGGAGTAAGCTGCCGTTGGTGGTGAAAGCCGATGGGCCGGCTCAGGGAAAGGGCGTCATAATATGCCACACTCTGGAGGAAACTTATGACGCATTAGACGCCATGCTTGTACAGGGCAAGTTCGGCAAAGCCGGCGAAGCAGTCGTGGTGGAGGAATTCCTAGACGGTAAGGAGGTTAGCTTTCTCACCTTAATAGACGGCACTAACCCGGTGGTGCTTGGGGCGGTGCAGGATTATAAGCCGGCGTATGATGGGAACAAAGGGCCGAACACTGGGGGCATGGGAGCGTATTCAACCCCGGGTATTATCACTGAAGAGATGGAGCACCTGATAGTGCAACGGATCATATATCCGACTATCAAAGCCATGTTTAACATGGGAATACAGTTCAGGGGGCTACTGTTCGCTGGCATTATGATTAAGAAAAACGAGCCCAAACTTCTGGAATACAACGTCAGGTTCGGGGATCCCGAGACGCAGGCCATTTTGCCCAGATTGGATTCAGATTTGCTGAGGCTCATGTCCCTAGCAGCGAAGGGCAGGCTTGGTAGCGAGGTGGTGTCTCTGAACCGCAAGTCGGTCGTTTGTGTGGTAGTAGCCAGCAAGGGCTACCCTGGGCCTTACGAATCAGGCTCAGTGATAGGTGGGCTGGACGAGATTGCGAGGGCTTCTAGTGTTAAGGTCTTTCACGCGGGCACGAAGCGGGTTGGGAACAACTGGGTTTCCGCCGGCGGTAGGGTTTTGAATATAGTAGCCGAGGCGGATGACTTGGCCACCGCTAAGCACCAGGCCTACGCGGCCCTAGATTTGTTAGACTGGCCTGGTGGCATGTATAGGTATGACATAGGCGCCTGCGAGTAGCGCGGCTTTGCTACACTGCACGCGGGTGGCGTGTGTTTGCATCCAGGGTCCACGTCCGCCGCGTATTGGCTGGCCACCTTAGTTGTCTCCTTGACAGCGCACCTAGCCTTTGGTAGATTGCAGAATACGTTTCTGGTAGGTTCGATGCTTTCATTTCCTAGTGCCTTGTTTGCCGCTACGGCTGCTACCCCGGCGCCTGCTGCTGGGCTAGGGGCCTCTATTGCCGGGTTTGCCCCGTTGGTTCTCATATTCCTGATTTTCTATTTCTTGGTCATAAGGCCCCAACAGAAAAAGCTCAGGGAGCATAACAAGTTGTTGGACAGTATCAAAAAGGGAGACAAGGTAATCGCGTCAGGCGGGCTCTTTGGTACGGTAACTAAGGTTGATGCAAGTAACGGGCACCTGCACATAGAGATTGCAACAGGTGTGGAGGTTAGGGTGCTGAAGTCGTCCGTGTCGGAGGTACTCAATAGAGACGGGAACGGTAAGGGAGCCTATGTAGGCAAATCCCAATCGACTGCAAAAAGCCTGTATTAGCGTAGTTCCCTGCGTCCCTTTGCCCTGAACAACGGATTGGTGAGTGGCCTGCTTATCCCTATTCTCAATTGGGTGTCCTTATGTGTGGTGTGTTAGGAGTCGTTAGCAGCTGCCAGGCAGTTCCCTTGTTGCTGTGCGGCCTGCGCCAGCTTGAGTATAGGGGGTATGACTCGTGCGGAATCGCGGTTTTGGATCGCGGCGGCATTCAGGTTAGGCGTTCGTGTGGCAAGGTTGCCAGGCTGAGCGAGCTTGTGTCCTCAGGGGAAGGTACGCTGCGGGGAAATGTTGGCATAGCGCATACTAGGTGGGCTACGCATGGGGTTCCAAAAATTGAAAATGCGCACCCCATATGCGTGGGCAAAGTGGCGGTCGTCCACAACGGAATTGTTGAGAACTATCCGTCAATTAGAGAGCGTCTTGAGGCCAATGGTAGCAGATTCTGCACGGATACAGACACAGAGGTTATACCCCACCTGGTCGGGTCACTGTTGCAAGCTGGATTGCCCCCAAGATATGCGGTGCGGAAGGCGCTGGAAGAGATAGAAGGCAGTTTTGCAGTCATATTTATGTTGGCGGGGCACAGTAGTTTGCTGGCAACCTGCAGAATGTTACCCTTAGTCGTTGGCTGCGGCACCGACGCCAACCTGGTATCTTCAGACGAATATGTCTTGAGCAAGTATGCACAAAGGATTTGTTATCTGCAAGACAATCACATAGCCGAAATTTCGCTCAATGACGTTAAGATATATAACGAGAGTGATGAGGCGCTCGACTACGAAACAATACTCATCAGCGCACCCAGCACAAGCACCGACAAGGCACCGTATGAACATTTCATGCTAAAGGAGATCCACGAACAACCCAAGGTCATACGTGATACGATTGACCAGTTTATCAGCTATGGCAGCGTCGAGTTCGCATGTAATGCAGACTTATTCAAATCCTTAACCCACCTGACAATAGTAGGAAGCGGATCATCCTATATGGCCGGCCTAATCGCAAAATATTGGTTAGAAAGCATAGCGAACATCAGAGTGCTGTTAAGTATAGCATCGGAGTTTCGCTACCATCGGATGCAGATATCAGAAAACGACGTGTTCTTGTTCATATCTCAATCCGGAGAAACTGCTGATACCCTGGCGGCTTTGCGCCACGCACGAAGGCAACATAGCACAGTTATTAGCTTGACTAACGTCCCGCGAAACAGCATGGAGAGTATATCAGATATTGCCCTAAAGATCCTCGCAGGACCGGAAGTTGGTGTCGCATCAACCAAAACTTTCTCTGCACAATTGGCTGTGCTAGCGTGCTTTTCTCTGTGGCTTGCAAAAGTCAGATGTGTCATAGCACAAAGCACATACGAGCAGTTGTTGGAAGCACTGCAATGTGTGGCGCAACACGCGTCAGAGGCTCTTGGAACCTCAATAGAGTCTGTAGCCAACCTAATATTGCACTACAATCGTGTAATAATAATGGGTAGAGGCACCTGCTACGGAGTTGCGCTGGAGGCTGCGCTAAAAATTAGGGAGCTGTCCTACATTCACACCATAGGTATCGCGTCTGGAGAGCTGAAGCATGGTTCAATAGCACTTGTGGATGAATCTCTTCCCGTCATAGCCATTGCACCATACAACGAGACGTTCACCAAAAACCTGGTGAGCATACAGGAAGTATCTGCAAGAAAGGGTATAGTCGTGGCCTTTACTGACAGAAAGGGGGCACAAAAACTGAAACATCTGTGCAGGGCAGTGGTAGAGCTGCCTGAGACGAATGCCTTCTCCCTGCCTATAGTATATACGATAGCCGCACAACTCCTCGCGTACAGCATTGCCGTCAAGAAGGGGTTGGATGCTGATCAACCCCGTAATCTGGCAAAGTCGGTCACTGTGGAGTAGAAACTCAGCCCATATACCGGTTTTGAATCAGCACATCACAACACTTTTTGTCTGCCCGCTCACATGACGAGTGCGGCATAGCGTGCATTCCGGCGCTTTAGCGTAGCGGCTTCAAGTAGCTCTTGGACAAAATGCATCACCCGGGCACCGGATGTTGCGCAACAGCGACAGTATCTTGCCGCAACAGTCACACGTAAGTAATCAAGCCATGTTGAGGAAGAACAACATATGGCAGGCAGGCAAGCACGCCAAATCCCGAAGCACAAGGGGAGCGGTTGTTGCGCCATAACCACGTCCAACTAAGCACGAAAACACCGATAGTATTGAAAATCAAGCGTCTGACACCTACGCGCCAGCGCAACTATATTCTCATAGGCATTATTATGTGCATGGAGCCGCCGGGTTCCTTGTCCTGAATCAGCACGGCAGTGTTACCATCCTGAAATACGACCTCACAGGCCCCCTTCATGCAACCCAGCACCTCAATAAGATACCTGGCATTGAGCCCAATAGTGACTTCATCACCTTTGTAATCTACCTCAAGCTCCTCCCTGGCATCACCCTGATCGGACGACGCGGAGCTGAGAGTCAGCCGACCGGAGGCGAATGACAGCTTAATGGCCTTCACCTTATCAAAAACTACCACAGAAACCCGATCCACAGCGCTAAGAAGAGAGCACGCATCCATAGATACACTCGCACCCCTCTCTTGCGGAATTATAGATAAGTAGTCCGGAAACACCCCGTCAACCACTTTGGAAACCATGAAATATCCCTTGTACCTGAAGCATATCTTGCGCTGTGAAATGCTTACAGATACAACTTGTGACGCATCCCCACCGCCACCTATTATTTTCAAAAGCTCATTTACCGTCTTCCTAGGTACAATCACGCCGATATCAGGCTGCAGGCCTTCCGGCCTATTCACCTTCGCAAGCGACAAGCGGTGCCCATCGGTCGCCACACAGCACAACATATCCTCCGCAACATGCATGTAGACACCCCTGAGGTTATACCTACTCTCCTCAACGGACATGGAGAATTTTGTCTTGTTGAGCAACTCGGCAATATGGGAAACCTGCATGTCAAAACCGCAGTCAACCTCGCCACCCTCAATTGCGGGGAACTTTTCCGGCGCCACAACATGGAGAAAGAACTTGGCATTTCCGCATTCAACGAGCAGCCGCCCATCGCTCATCTTGAAGCCAACTGCGCAATCACCCGAAAGCTTCCTGACAATGTCATACAACAACTGAGCAGATGCGACTACGACTCCCTTATGAACAACGCTAGCGTTGACGCACGCTTCTATTGAAATATCAAGGTCCGTCGAAGACAGCTCAACAACACCATCTTTGGCCTCCACCCTGACGCATGACAACACAGCTATGCTGTTGCGCCTCTCTATCACGCTGCTGACGTAGGCCAGGGACTGCAGCAAATCCTCCCTACTTATACTGCATTCCAACCCACCACCCACTGCGATATCCATAAGCACCATACAGAGTTGAGGATTCTAAACGCAACCAACCCTCATGTCAACAACCCGTGACTTCCCTCTGTTAGGGTGCAACAGCGATAGCACCCCCCTATTACATTATACGCAATAGTATAACAGAGGCCGCTGTGCCGCCGCATGTATTGGAATTACCTCATTACTCGGACGCTTGGGGCACAGCACGCAGGGAAGGCGCAACCGTGGCAAATCTCGTACTGCAAAGTCATGTTTGGTGGCTAAAGATGTCTACCCCATCCCAACCCAATAAATCCAGCTCTGCCCTCGCAGGAATAAACTTGAAACAAGACTCAGCCAGATCCTGCTTGTCTTCTCGTTCAAGCATCATATCGAGCTTTTTCTTGATATCATGTAGATATATGACATCGGCCGCCGCGTAACTCAGTTGCTCAGAAGTGAGCACCTCCCTACCCCAATCGGAGGATTGCTGCGCCTTGTTGATTTTCACTCCCAGAAGTTCGTAACACAGATCCTTAAGCCCGTGATGGTTCGTGTAAGTCCTCACCAGCCTCGACGCGATTTTAGTGCAGTAACAAGGTACCGCCCACATCCCGAAACAATGGCGTATCGCAGCCACATCAAACCGGGCAAAATGGAATATCTTCATAATCTCAGGATTGGAGACGATACGCCGCAAATTAGGTGCGCTATAGTCACCAGAAAACTTAACAAGGTGCGCGTCGCCATCACCAGAAGAAAGCTGCACTAAGCACACCCTATCACGCCTACAAACAAGACCCATGGTCTCAGTATCTACAGCAACAACGTTACCTAGATCAAGACCGTCCGGTAAATCATTGTTATGCACGAACACAGCCACGCATCACCCCGCTTTTACTAACAGGGCCTCACTCTAGCACACACTCCGAAAAAAACAATCCCCCTTAGGCCTCCTCGGCGTAATTCCTACGCTCTTCCGTTTTGTTGCCTGCGCCATCGCACTCGCCCTCGGCCGGCCACTTATTATACCCAGGTCTACCCTTGTTGCCGCTGCTACCCTTGGCGTCACCTTCACTAGCCTTATTGACGCTGCCTCCGGAATCCTTACTGCTGCCCTCTTCGTCGTCACTTGCACATTCCTTGAGTACGTATCCCCTACCCCATACGGTCTCTATGTAATTTTTTCCGTTGTTCGCTACCTTAAGCTTTTTGCGTAGCTTACACATGAAAACGTCTATAATTTTGTCATCGGACGGCTCGTCCAACTCCCTATACAGGTGGGACAGGAACATTTCTTTCGTTAGCACGGTACCGAGGCGGGAAGACAATAGCTCAATCATCCCGTACTCTTTCTTGGTAAGGTGGATAATCTCACCGTTACATTCGACACATTTGTGATCTAGATTGATGGAGATGTTGCCCACACGCACTATAGACTCTGGGTGGCCCCTGGTTCTCCGCACTATGGCCTTGATCCTGGCAAGTAGCTCGCTCTTGTGGAAAGGCTTCGTGATATAATCGTCAGCCCCGTAGTAGAGACCCTTAACCTTGTGCGCCACAGAAGAGATGCAGGACAGTATCAGAACGGGAACCTTGATCCCAGACTCCCTAAGCTTCACCAGTATGTCGTAACCATCCACCTTACCGGGAAAGTGTATATCCAATATTACGACGTCATAGTCGTCATTCTTAGGAATTATACTACCGTAACAGTCCTGAGCGGAGGCCATGGTCTCGCAAAAATGCCCTTCTGAAGACAGAGAAGCCTCCACTGCCCTGGCACAAGCAACATCATCTTCTATCAACAGTATACGCATACCCACACCTCAAAAACCCAACGAACCCCAGGCACCAAAAAACCGCCCCCTGCACGGTGCCCTAACTTCTCAAAGATTAACACATATACCATTATGCTAATCAAGCATAACTGCAAAAAATGTATAACATATTTCTGATGTGTTGCATATACAACACGGCAGTCTCCACAGCACACTGACCAGGGCGCTCCCGTTATAAGCCACGCAACCGGCCTTTCCAACTTACAGCACAAAGAATGCCGAGCGTCCAGTACGCGCGTTAACACATTATTAATACAGAACACAAAGCTCTGCTTACTGTTACCACAAAGCCCTAGCGTACCATACTACGCGCCCAAGGACTTTGATATCTTCAACCGGGCATTCGTAGGATGAATATTTTTTGTTGTCACATACCACATGTAGCATGATGTTCTGGCTGTCCCGTACATATTCTAGCCTGCGTATCAGAATCCCCATAGAGTCCCGTATAGCAAACACCCCCGCAGGATGAGCGATTTTATCAGACACATCCACCAACACTACGTCCTGCCCCACAAGTGTCGGAGACATACTATCTCCCTTCACATCATAGAAGCGCAAACTCTCCACACTAAACGGAAGCTTGGTGTGCGCAGGCATGTAAAACCTAGAGCACCGCGTATGGTTATTTTTGTCTTCTTCATCCTCGGATTCCGCAAGATAGTAGACCGGCAACACCCCACCGGAAGTCACATCATACAAACCGTCATCACTGCCGACTAGGTAGGCCAGCGGAACCTGAAGCACCTCAGCGATCGCCATAAGCTTTTTCGAGGTAGGGTTGCTAGACTTCCCACTAAGTATATCATACACAAAAGACTTCCCTACTGACGCCCTATCGGCCAGCTCACGGGCGTTTATCCCGATCCTATCCATCTGGGATCTTATCCTAGCTACTATCGTGCTACAACTACCCTGCCTCTCCATAAACTCGCCTTATGGTTAACATAAATACAGCTTGTACAATTTTCGATACATAAACTCAAGCATTAAGTCACCAATCACGACACAAAATTTATGACTTCACAATAATAAGTTAATAAATTTACTGGTATAGCATAAAATCACACTCAAAACTAGCAATGTGCAGGAATGCAAACGGGACTGATTTCGGATGTATAGAACTTGGCAGTCCGAACGGGCCCAATTTGCCGCACTATCGCGCTGCACTGCCTCATAAACTCGGTGTCGCATGCAAGGTTGCTCTTCCATCATCAACGTACCGCACAACCAGCAGCACATATCCTTGTTACGCTGCCCGTTGCGGGAAAACTTTGCCAAAGCTAACATCACCAGAAACCCCGTGTGTTCCTATCCAGAGTTTTTAGGTCACACATAGTACAAAAGTGCGGCAAGTTTACCACAGTTAGTGCATTGCAATTTTCGACATTACAAATTGATAGAGTACACACAGAGACTCGGCGCGAAGCGCAGGCATGTTCATCGCATACCAGTGTAACGCGGTCACGCGGGGGTGTGCTTTAGCCTGTGGTAGGATGGTTGCTCTTGGTGGCGCGTGGCCTGTTAGTTTTCGGTGTGAAATTTCCTGATGAAGGTGTCTGCAGGCGAGCCTTTAAGTTCTATAGCGTCACTTCTGGCTGTGTAGCAGGCCGACTTTCGGTTATCCTATGCCGCGTAGCTAAATGCCTGCGTGTTCTGGCTTTGATGGAGTGGTCTGCAGTGCGTGTTGCCAGGGAGATTGCTTTTCCTCTTTATTTCTCTTGCGGGTGTGGTGGCATGTCTACTCTTGGTGATGCGCAGTCACCGCGGCTAGCGAGCAACAGAAGACATTGATTCACGTATTAGGCTCTTGGCAAACTCGGCATCCCGCCACGCACCCACAGAAACGAATTTGTCCTTCTCAAGTTTTTTGTAGAAGGAGAAAAAGTGCGACACGGAATCCAAGAATGACTGCGGCAGATCGGAATAGTCATTAACTCCATCATAGTAAGGGTCAACCTTGCGCGCTGGCACCGCCACGACTTTAACATCCTCACCTGACTCGTCACTCATCATAAGGGCACCCACGGGCCTGGAAACAATTACGGCACCTGTTATGACCGGAAACCTGGTGAGCACCAAAACGTCAACTGGGTCACCATCTCCGGCGATGGTTTCTGGGACAAACCCGTAATTGCAGGGGTAGTACATGGCTGTGGGCAAGAACCTATCGACGCAAAACGCCCCACAGCCCTTATCAAGCTCGTACTTGACAGGATGCGAATCCTTGCTGATCTCAATAACAACATTAACCTCCTCTGGGGCATTCTTCCCGCTACCAATCGCACTCAAGTTCACAACCTACCTCACATAACCGCGCGCGGACAGGCAGCAACAACAAACCCAGAGTGGCTTTGCAAGACTCCCAATCAGAAACCGAAACTACGGGCCACGTGCCGCTAACGACGCATACGGCAGGAATGTTACCACACCCGCAAGAGAAATAAAGAGGAAAAGCAATCTCCCCGGCAATACGTACTGCAGGTTACCCCATCAAAGCCCGAGCAACACCGGCATTCA
>NZ_AFMS01000170.1 GCF_000215485.1 Anaplasma marginale str. Florida | reverse complement strand
GCTGGGTTGAGTGGTGATGGCATAGGTGATGCCAGTAAGTTTGACTGTGCCAGTCATACGAGTGCCAAGACTTAGTGGCAAGTAGCTGCTGCTAGGTAGTGGTGGTGCAGAGAGCTGTGGTGGTCGTGCCAAGTTAGACTGGGATGCCAGGGGTTTATAGATAGTGGCTTTGTTATGTCGGTGGTACCAAGAGCTTTGACTGTATCAGTTATAAAGGCACTGCTAGGCAGTGATGGTGCAGAGAGCTGTGTTGGCATTGGTAGTGAGTTGGGCTGAGGTGCCAGGGCGATGGTGTCGGTGGTGAGTGGTATACTGCTAATCGTCGGGGAGCGCGCACAGGAATAGTACTTCCGACCCGCAGTAAGACTTGCGGGTCAGTAGCTCATAGCGCTCAGGAATTGAGACCTTGGCTCCTTTTTTTATGCAAAGCACAACCACGCTACCAGCTCTGCACCACCGCATACTCAACATCGCGTTGAGTGAGACATTCACCAATGACGTTTCCTCGTAAGGAGGATCAACAAATGCCAGATCATAGCTGCGATCCGCCAACGGAAGTTTGTGCACATCGCAACACAAAATGGTCATTCTGTGTCCAACACCCAAACTCTCAGCCGTTCTTCTAACTGACTGTAAATTGGGTAAGTATATGTCTACGAGGCAGGCATGCTCTGCACCTCTGGATAGGGCTTCAAAGGCAAAAGCGCCGCTGCCGCAGCATATGTCACACACGTTTATACCTTCTATAGGGATGTGCGCACGTAAAACGTTGAATACTGACTCCCTTACCACAGAAACGGCCGGCCGTGCCTTAAGAGCGCTACCAGTGAACACACGCCTGCCACGGTGAACACCTGCTGTAACCCTGATCACACCCGCAGCCTAAAAACCGTCAAAACTTTTTGGTGAAATGGCGGCCCCTTATGGATTCCATAAGCCTCCCGCTCGCGGAAACTAGCTTCTCCGTATACACAGCCTGTTTGATTTTGTAGACCTCTTCGGCTGTTGGACTACCACCCTGTGAGACGCCACAAAGCACTATAAGGTCAACCTTTTCGCCCTCGCTGCTATCCCCTCCGGCCGCAGCAGCAGAGCTCAGCACCTCTCCTAGCTCGGCGTTGCTCAACATGAACTGGAGTTTAGAGGCAAGGTCACCAACGCGCACATCAAGACTTGTTGCATCCAGCCCCATGTTCTTGGCAATGCCATCGAAAGTGTCACAGTTGGCACCGCGCCCTTTCATTACCCGCAAAACGTTTTCGTGGTCACTTCTCGCGACAGAGACACGTTTTATGCTTGCAGAGCTGTTCAGAAACCCCTTGCTTACCTTGACCTTATTTAGCAGCTTCAGCACCAAGTAGCCGCGGTCAATCCTGATTGGGCCAATCACTTGGCCAACCTTGGCTTTTACTAGTGATATTTTCACATCGGGCAAGAAAGCGCTAGCTGTCACCCCAACAGCGCGGTCAGCGTACACTGCGTGCTCCCTATACCTGGATGCTATTTTGTCAAGCGCCACACCCTTGTTCAGCTCACTCAGCACGGAGTCTAAGACGTTTCCTGCCTTGAACGGCACGAAAACTTGCTCCAGGTCCAGCACGGTTTCAAGGCCGGCAGACTTCGCCTCATCAACGTAATTTTCGACGTCACTATCCGAAACCGCGAGAAAAGGCGCAACCCGTGTGGCCAATATTTTGCTCCATATGACCCTAGATCTGAGATGATCTTCCACAGATTTGTGGTCCAGCCCATTTTGCACTACACACTCACCGACACTCAGCCCGTCACAAACACCCAAAACCGAGAACATTTTACTGGCTTCTGCTTCTAACTCGCGCTTACCCACAGATATGCCCAACTCCTTGGCCTCAAGCTCTAGTACGGACTCATCAACCAGAGACTGCAGCACCTCACCCTGGTCGCTTCCAGCATGTGCAGTTTTGTAGAAAAATGCGTTCGCCTTTGTGCGCCTGGATACATCAAGACTGGTTATAGCCTTCCCATCAACAACGGCTTTTATGCGCACAGAAGAGGCACAGCAGTGATGCGACGCAAGAATAACACACAAAGCACAGCAGCACAGCAGGTAACGCAACATACGACCAAACTACAACACAAAGTAAGAGCTGATTCTAATGATAAAACCGCGGTAAGTCAAAGTTCTATTTGCATCGACGGTAATACTACAACCGAGATTTGTACCTAGGCATTGTGCTTGTAGCCTAGTGCGCGGGCGAGCGACCAGGATCGAACTGGCGACCTCCAGTGCCACAAACTGATGCTCTACCGACTGAGCTACGCCCGCCGCGAGGACAACCAACTATCACATCTGACTTGCAGGAGTCAAGTACCATATGCCGGGAAAATGGCCTCGCACAACCCGGCGGAGTGTACCGCCCTCCTTACACGCATCCGGCGGGAATGCTGAACGTCAGCATCGCATGTTACACACACGATAACCGACGGGCAACACCCGTGCACTAATTGCATCGCCAACCTTGGAAAAACCTGCCGTAGGCCGCCAGTGCGTTATGCGCCACGTAACCTCCGCAATATTTCCACTCTACCGATCAGAGGTAGTAATTTTGCAAACTCCGGACCTTTTGGCACCCCCGTAAGTGCGAGTCTGAGCGGCAAGAGAATGTCACGGGTCTCGCAACCCGAACATTCTTTGATTTTTTGCAGCCAAGTTTTCCATGTACCATCATTTGGCTCTCCTTCGGGTAGGAGATCGCTCGCTAGCTGCAGCAACTGCCGGTTTACGTCATCTACCACGGGAGTGACCCCAGGACCGCAAATCTCTGCCCACCCCTTCACCTCTGAAATAACGTTTATGTTGTCACGCACCGCGTACCAAAAGCCTTCCGAGCACTTTATGCCGCATGCTTCTAGTCTATCCCGTACTTCTGCAAATGGCAGCTTCTGCAGCAACCGTACATTCAGCTTGGATATGTCTTCCAGTTCGAACTTTATTGGGGCTTGGTTGAATAATTTGATGTCAAACGAATCCACAAGGGACCGCATGTTTGTGTGCGGCTCCACCGGAAGTGACGTACCTATCCTAGCCATGTAGCTGTTAATCGCCATAGGCTCGAGGTTCATGTCCCGCATTTTGAATATTTCGGTTCCACCCACCCGCTTAGACATCTTTGAGCCCCCCATGCGAAGTAGCGGTAGGTGGGCAAATGATGGTATTTTTGCGCCAAGCAAGCCCATAATGTAAATTTGCACTGCCGTGTTGCTTACGTGGTCTTCGCCACGAACGATGTGCGTTATCTCAAAATCTATATCGTCAACTGTAGAGGGAAACATGTAGGTATAACTTCCATCGGTCCTCCTGAGAATTGGGTCACTAATATTCTTAGCTTGAAACACCACCTTGCCCCGTATTTCATCTTCCCAGGAAATTGCCTGGTCACGACCTATTTTAAGTCTGAAATACGGCTTCCTGCCACTGTAGGCTTTTTGGTCCTGCTCAGTCATGTTCAAGGCACTTCTGTCGTAAATGGGTGGCAGCCCCATTTTGAGCATCATTTTCCTTTTTAACTCCAGCTCCTCCGGAGTTTCGTAGCAGGGGTAGACTGCACCTGCGTCTATCAGGGAGTTGAAAACTGCGTCATACCTACTGATCCTAGAGCGCTGGTTGAAACAAATATCCCAATCCATGGCCAGCCACGTTAGGTCATTTTTTATTCCTTCCACATACCTGTCTTCGGACCTTTCAAGGTCAGTATCGTCTATCCTGAGCAAGAGCTTGCCAGATCTGCTTCTGGCGTACAGCCAGCATATTAGCGCCGTTCTCGCATTCCCTATATGCATGTACCCAGTGGGGCTGGGCGCAAAACGAGTAATCATTCAGTCCAACCTGCAGAGCATCCTGTCATGGATTAACCTAATACGTAAACAGCGTGTAAGATATTGCACATTGCCAGGCAATACACCAGTGAAGTTTAACACATAACGCCCCAAATCCCGAGATATCTGCACATCAACTCCTTTACCAAGGGAATAGCACGTAAGCAACCTGAATCTTTTTGTTTACCGAGGAAGGTTTTCTTTTTAGAATGGTAACCCCGGTCGTTCTTGTGATCAGAGTGCATTTTTTCTGTGTATACACGCACGGAGGGTCAGGGTGCGTTAAGTTCGTGCGCGACGGTTTTTCGTTTCTGGCCTTTATTTTCGTGTTCTTCTACGCCGCCTATAAGAGGCTGTGGGCCTTAACTTGTATCCTGGTGGCGGCGTCGTGCATCGCTTACGTTGCATACCATGAACGTCTGATCGGCCTGCCTTGCTACATAATGCTGGAATTCACTATTAAGCTCTACGCCGGCCTTTCTTACCCAGACTGGCTGCGCATGAAGCTTAGAAGAACTAAGCATGCTATTTCCGCAACCGTACTGGCACATAATGCCCTGCACGCTCGGTTACGGTTTATGGAACAGGCAGCAAATAAAACACCCGGCGGCACTTCGTAGGTCTGCTGCCTAGTGCGTTGCGCGCTGCAAGTTGCTTCTACCAGCAACATACCCGCTCGTTGTTAATCCAGATTCCAAATCAGCTGAATTACCGCAGTCACCCGCGCCAAAAAGGCGTATCTATAAGGGGAGTGCTCGCCACTGCGAACTCCCTTTTGCCTATCATGCCTGCTTCGTATCCAAGCCGGCCGGCCTCTACAGCATATTTGAAAGCGTGAGCCATATTTGCGGGGTCAGGAGATCGCGCGATTGCACTATTGGTCAACACTCCGTCAATCCCGGTTTCCATGACCATAGCCGCATCAGATGGTCTGCCTATGCCGGCGTCCACAATGATTATTATATCCTTACATCGGTTTCTCAGTAGCTTAAGATTGTGTACATTCAACACGCCCATGCCGGAACCTATGGGGGACACACCGGGCATTAGTACTCTGCATCCACAGTCTATAAGTCTGCGGCACGCTACAAGGTCATCCGTGCAATATGGGAAGACTTCAAAGCCCTGGTTTACAAGCTCTTTAGCGGCTTCACATAACAACATGATGTCAGGGTGTAGTGTGTAGTCATCACCAATGATTTCAAGCTTGATCCAAGAAGTGGCAAAGATTTCCCGCGCCATTTGCGCCATGCGTACAGCATCGCTCACTGTACAACAACCAGCCGTATTTGGTAAAACACGGCACCCACTGTCCCGAACTATACGCCAAAAATCTCCCCCCGCCCTGGCAGACGGCATTTGCCTGGAGAGAGAGACAGTTACCACCTCCGTTCCAGAGTTTAGTATGGCCTGCTTGAGCACCTCTGGAGATGGGTATAGCGCAGACCCGAGTAGCAATCTGCTGTTTAGCTCTGCTCCGTACACATTCCACACGTTACCCCTCCGTGCCATGAAGGCCGAGCAGCTGTGCAGTTGCTGCCGCGCTGAACCATTCGGGAGACGCGCACCACATGCTAACCACCTTGCATTGGGTATACTATGTCTATAGCATCCCCATTTTTGAGTGCATACTCGCCATATTGTGCCTTGGTAACAAGTACATGATTGACTGTTACAGCAAAGGGTGCACTAGCTGCATATTCTGCTACAGCGCATTGTAGCGAGCTTCCCGCAGGTATTGCTCTCTTTTCTCCATTAACCTCGATATTTATCATATCTTCCATGGAAAAGACTCGAAGCTTGAATCAGACGCTGTAGTGTATACATCAATCCCCCAGTCAGTGCCAGCCATTTCCGCTCTAAATCACAGATGTTGGCGGGTGGTAGCGTAGGAGGTTCTCAAAACGCGGTACGAGTTATCTTGTACGGCTGGTGATATTATGCTAATCTCGGCATAACGTAGATATGATGGTGGATATTCATGCTGTCACTGCAGAAAACAAGTTACCTGGCACCTACCACTACAAACAATAACGCCTCTCTATTCCTGACTGCAGAGTTTCAGGGTTTGGCAAAACTGCTAGCAGATACAAATTCTCTGCCCATGCTATCCGGGTTCCTAGCGGGAGTTGTTGGAACGAACAGTGCGATGGCTGGATATCCATACATAAGCATACTGCGGCACAATCTTAGGCTTAGCAGGAATGACATTGAAAAACTTACCAACTTTGAGCACGGGCACTACAACCGCACGTGGATGACCGAAGTATTGTGCCAATCCCTACTACAAATTGCGCAGGAGCATAACGTAGACGGTCCGCAGCTGCAACGTCTAGCATATTGTTGCGCATCTAAGATATACAAATTACACGGCAAGTCGTCTGCGTATAATTTTTTCAGTCCGGCATCTATTGCATGCGTGCAAGAGCTGTCATCATACTTGCAAAGGGTGGGAATCAACGCACACCTTAGCTTAGATGTAATAACGGAAAACAGTCTAAAAGTGCTGGACAACCTGTCGCGCTACTTTGCCCTGAAAATGCGGCAGGAATTTTGTCTTTTGCTTACTTTTTATGGCGCGAGTTACGATAAGCTGCCGCCAGCCTGCATGTCAGCAGTGCTAGTTCGGCGTATATTGCACGTCCATGGAAAGGCAGTACAAACCCCTGTTAGAAATCTCAGTACGCAAGAAACTAGAGCCAGGCAGCTGGTTTCTGAGGCTATAACAACGCATCTAGAGCAGACCAAAAAACGTCTAGAATATGTCGAAGTCATTGTAAATCGGCGCCACCCTTGGTATATGCTGCACCGCAAGCTTGTGCAATTCTTCTACGCGGTATTCATCCTACCGAAGCTGCGTGAGGATTACGGCACCCTGAAAAGGCTTGATGCCGTTTATAAGGATAGCATCATGTATGGTGACTGCGCAAAATTCTTTGAGAGTTTGCTTAACATCAAGCTCATGAATATAGATCGCTACAAAAAACACCCCGAGCTGGTCGCAACTTTGCGCGCAGTACAGAGCTCATACAAGGTTGCTAGCCACACAGAATATATGGCAACAGTGAGAAACTGCACATCCCAACCTAGGCCCCTGCCGTTGCGCTGTTTCGCGCTGACAAATCCCAAGTATGGTGGGGTATTGGGGCTTGCACACCAGAAAGTGCGCACAAAAATGGGCACTGTATCCAGATGGCTGAAGCGGCAGTCACATGCTGCACGATGCAAACTTGAGCAAAACACCGGGTATTATCCTACAACTATGGCAGCAAATGCATATGAGCAACCCAAATCACGCGCGTGCGGTAGTACGGGAGATGACGATGCCGTTGCAGCGTTGCATCCTCGTCCCAGCAATGATAACTTCCGCCTTCGTACCGGCACCCTGCTAACACACCTTCTAAAACTACTCAGCAGGAAACAGCAGCATCGGGCAAGTAGCCTTACAGCGCTCAACTTGTGTTACGCGAATGGCGTCGGACACATGCTTGCTGGGGGCACAAAAGCATCTGCAGCCCGCAAAGTGCGCCGCCCTGTAGGCACGCACACATCTAGGTACCTGCGGGAAAGCCAAAGAGCACGCTCCCTGCTACTGCACGCCGAGTCACTGTGTAATTTGTATACAACATGTGCTGACCAGGAGCTCGGCCACGACTCTGACGTAGAGTCCTCACCTGCAAGCAATGACCATACAAAAAAGAGCACAAAGTCATTCTCGTCACTTTTGCTGCGCATATCTCAGAGCAACAGGTGTGGCTACGTGAAGGCCGGCAATTTTGGGAGCTTGGGCAAAAAGAGGAAATTGGCCTCATATGTCTCGGAGAGTATGTCGAGCAAATGTGTGAGCCCAGACCAAGGCGTTGATGCACACGGTGACGTTCGGCCTTCAACCCAACAATTACCAACCAATGCCGGCCACAAGCAGAAATGTGGTATTAACAATGCTGCGGAGCGGCGCACGCCGGCCTTACGATCTGCAGCTACACCCTCGAGCAATGACAACTGTGTCTCTGAATCGAGCACCGCATCATCCACAACTCTGGCGCAATCAGCGTCTGCAGGGCTTCAGCGCAGGAAGAAAAAACACCGGGTTGTACATGCACTCAAGAAGCGCCTTCTCTGGGCTTTATGCGCGGCGCACACCTGTGCAGCAGAGCTTCCTGGCAGCGATGCACCTTCAATAACATCTGAGCATTCTTCCCATAGCACCCGGAAGCACAAAACACGCAAGAAGCCCCACAGTGCCGCACCTAAACAAACCTTAGTATTATACGTACCGCCACTCACCACCAACGAGGCAGAAGGGGAATGCAACCGTTGCACACGTAGCGTAACATCAGAACATGCATCAGGGTATGAAAGTACAGACTCATCATGCGGCCAAGCTACTTCCTACGATGAACGCACTAGCTGCTCCAGATAGCCGCAAAATGGCCCAAAAAACACCCTGAACCACATGCCCACGGGGCCCCCACATGACCTTACGACACCATGGATAGAGCATGGAGCGCATCCGCGCCACCAAAACCTCCTGGCCCTACAACACGCCGCAACCGTAAGGGTTGCTACCAATCCATCCTTGCCAGCAGCCCCGCACCACCACTGCTACCAGTCCCTGCAGTCATACCATGGAGA
>NZ_AFMS01000171.1 GCF_000215485.1 Anaplasma marginale str. Florida | reverse complement strand
TGTGATGGTCGCTGAGGCCTTGATGCGCAGACACGGCGTCTGATATAGCACGCGAGAATAAGGTGCGGAACGTGTTGGCCGAATTTCTGCTGAATGCTGGGTTGTCCTTCACGAACGCTGCAAGCTGGTTTACCGCTTGTGGGTCATGGCGCTCTCGCAGCTTATCCTCAATTAGGGATAGTTTATCCTTCAAGAGTGACTCCCTATTGGCGGCATCTATGGCTTTGCTGCGCAAAGGCGCGAGCCGCACATTATTTTCTAGTATCCCTCTTACAGAGGTCTGACTTCTAGATTGTGTGATACAGCTGCACTGCTCAAGCAAATTTGTGTACATTTCAGCAAAGCGCCTGTCCTGCTGCAGAATGTCAGGGTTTTCAGCAACAAACCTTGACAGCTGCACTGGTAGATTGTCCCCTGCGGCGTCGCATATGTTAGGCCTGAGCTCACTGGCTCTGTGTTCTAGCACATACTTAATGAAGTCAAGGTTCTTTATGGCGATTGCGTGTTCTATGGGGGAGACTCCAGTTCTATAATCTCTAGCCGAAAACGCCTCTATGGGCATGCGACTCATGCTTGCTAGGTCGTGCGATTTGACCGTTCTTGAATTGACGATAGAAAATAGATCTCTCTGGTGCCCAATAAACACATTTCTGGGCTGCCCCACGATTGGGCTTGCACGCTCTAGAGGATATATCTCATTAAATGAGTGCAGGGATGTACTTGTTAGTAGATTTGCCAGGGCATCGTCATCCAGATTCTTAGTATCCTCTAGAAATTTGAGCGATAAATCTTGCTTTGCATCAGCCTTTAATTGAGGATGATCATCCAGGAAAGTGTCAACGGCGTCATCTCGCCGCCTCAAGTTTGCACCCGCGATAGTATTACGAAAGAAACTATCTCTCCTCTTTCCCTCTTTTTTGGCTTATTAGCTGAGAATCAAGTTCTGGATTCTTGTGGATGAGCTCCAGCATTTCTACAGTGCTTGGTTTATCGTTGCAGTTGGCGGCATGCTCAAGTATTCCCTTGCCATTACTGTCAACTGTGTTCAGAGGAACGCCGTTTGCACGAGAGTCATCAATTAGGTGAGCAAAGGCATAAGTGCCGTCCTCCCTTTTCATACCACTTTGTGCACACAAATGTGCCACGTTTTCCCCGCGATTTGTGGTACGGGCTGGATCGCCACCGAGTGCTATGAGATCTGAGAGGATTTTGTAGTTACCATGCGAGGCTGCTAGGTGTAATATGGAACGACCATCCACGCTCTGATTAATAATCTCTCTAGTGCGATCGTTGGGCTCCCTTCCATTACGCTGTATGTAGTCTTCTAGCAATTTTTCTGCTGCCTGGCAATCTCGAGATTCCAACGCTATTCGCAGCAGGTTTTCACTTCCTGCATGCTGAAACGCATTACCGTCCGCAGCCGACGCATATCCGCTAATGATCTGGCGATTTTCGGTGTTCAAACCCAAGTTGTGTCTTAGCAGTATACTCTTCAGCGTGTTAGCAAATGCACCACCAGGGGAAAACGGCGCAGATTCTGGCCCGTGCTGTGCAGATGCCTCGGCTGGCCGCATAGCCGCACTTGCTGCCCTGTCTTTTTCTAGAACGGCATTTACGGTTCGATGTGCAAGGTACCGCAACATAGCACTTCCGGCCCCGTCTTTAGGGCACACTGAGGTGGCAAAGTCGTACAGAGACTGGTGTGTTGTGCCATCTGGCACACTATGAGCGCTCAGCAAAACGTCTGGGTTCCTGTTGAGCACTGCTTCCACTATTTGTATGTTACCTGCACGGATAGCAGCGTCTAACAGTGATTTATTATCGGGAGAGCGTTGTACGTATACTTCACATGCTTTGGGCATGTTATGTTCTGCAATATGCGAGATCAAATTCTCGTCCGCAAATCTGTTAAAACTTGCCTCATCTAAATTTGCCATGAAGAATGCCAACATATTGTCCTTCAGCACGGCGTATGGCGGTGTTGCACCCGCAGATTGTGACGACTCCTGCCATAACATTTGCGACAGGCGCCCACACGCATCCCCTGCATCAATGTGCCCGATCAGGTCCGGGTTATCGTGGTTTATTGCCTGCTGTATTAAACCATCGCGTATTGTTGTATCCTGGGAGCTACGTGCTGACTCTTCCAAGTCGCTAAATAGTGCTGGGTTGTATAGATTATTTTCAGCTAGGTGCATCAGGAGCTGTTTAGATACTGCCGGGAACTGTTTG
>NZ_AFMS01000172.1 GCF_000215485.1 Anaplasma marginale str. Florida | reverse complement strand
CAGGCATGTGGGTGTGAGAGCGTGGCGATTTTTGAGCTTGGGGAAGTTTATAGGTTTCTTGATGAAAGCGAGCGCTCGATATGCGGCGTACGTTCCGGCGATAACGTTCCTCGCAATCCACACGGCGCAACCAGAAAGTTTGATTTTTTTGACGCGAAGTGTGACGTTTTGCAGGTGCTTACCCAACTAGGTATTGATGGTCGGTTGGTTGAGTTCAGAAGCTGTGACAGGAGTTATATGCACCCGGCGCGATCAGCAGATGTGTATTTTCGCGACATATTGTGCGGATATGTTGGCGAGCTGCACCCCGACCTCATTGGGTTTTTTGAAATGCGGTCTGCCGCTGCGTGTTTTGAAATATTTTTATCCCGCATCCCGAATGTGGACGACAATCCCACAGGAGACGAGTTTTTGGTGCACAAATACCAGCCAGTGAAGAGGGATTTTGCGTTTGTGTTAGACCAGGGCGTGCAATCACAAGCTTTGGTTGACGTAGTAGGATGTATCCCCGGCGTGGCAGAAGTATCGGTTTTTGATTTCTACTGTGGGGATAACATACCCGAAGGCAAGGTGTCTATTGCTGTTGCTGTTGTGATGATTTCAAAAGTGGGCACCATGACTGAATCAGAGATTAAAGACGTATCCGAGCGCATTATAGCCCTGGTAGCGCAAAAATTGGGGGGCGAGCTTAGGGCTGATTGACCGATAATCTGCTGCAGGGGCGGACTTATGTTAAGTAGGCACGTTACTGCAGGGTATGGCTCTAGCTACGCTCAGACTGCAGGCCGCTGCCGCGCGGGGCGTTAATGTCCTAAAGTGTGGAAGAAGAGATAAGTGGTGGCACTCCAACCGGGCCTATGGCGTATGATGTGGGTCTCGCTTCGGTGGGGTAATATCTGCTGAGCATGAGCTGTTACAGGATGCATAACTTTGGAATTGGCCGGTCATTGAGGCGCTTGTATTCTTAAGATTTTAATCTAATAATGACTTTTGGCCTCACCGTTAACGCAATGCAGCCAGAAATCGGACCGTTCAACATAAAGAAGTTTTGGAGACTGACTATCGATGCATTAACATCTCAGGCCTGCAATTTTGTGATATGGATTCCAGCACTACAAGCGGCGGGCATCCTACTGTATTTCTCCTTAAAACACGAACCGAGTTTTACACTGGCGGCACTTGTGGCTTGTGCAATGGTGGCGCTTTTTTTACTCACGCTGATTAATACAAGGTTCCTACCGCTGCTGATTGTGGCGTTTGGGGCGCTGGGGTTTATCAGCGCGCATTGTAGGACCGCGTTACTCTTTCCCAAACAGCCGCCCATTTCCACGTTTCGGCGGGTGTACGTCAACGGCGCTACCGGACTGTTGAAGGAGATTAACCATAAGCCTGGATATGCCCAACTTCTAGTGTGTGATGTAGAGAGTGACAAGATTCAGGGCATATGTGCCAGACTTGCTGCAAGAACTGCAATTGATCCTACGATAAGACCCGGAGACATATTGACATTTTCTGGGGTGATCCACCCACCGCCCGTATCCGCGTCTAAACACGGCTACGACTTTGCCCGGGTTGCGTACTTCAGAGGCATTAATGCGGTCGGCTTTACGACCTCTCAGGTCAAGTTGCATGAACGACGCAGCAAGGTGGGGTTCAAGGAATGGGTTGAGAGAATCAGGGACGAGATTTATGCAAGGCTTGTTTCCGGCCTTCGGCGAGATTGCGCTGAAATAATGGCGGCGCTACTAGTCGGCAAGAGGCTTGGTATCAGAAGTGAGGTACTAGAAGACATAAGGAACTCCGGGCTGTCGCATCTGTTCGCAATATCCGGGCTGCACCTATCTTTTGTTGCTGGGATCTCCTTCATGCTTACCAGGAATATTTTTGTCCTCTCCGAGACTATAACACTCAAACATAACATAAAAAAATTTGCTGCGGTTGTGGCTATTATTGCGAGTTTTTTCTACCTGCTTATCTCTGGTATGCCAGTTTCGGCCTGCAGGGCATTTATTATGGTGACTCTGACTTTTGTTGGGATAATCGTTGATAAACCCAACAGTGTATTGCGCTCCATATCTCTCGCTGCATCTATCATATTATTGCTTACTCCCGAGACAATCTTGCTACCCAGCTTTCAAATGTCATTTGCCGCTGTTGTGGCGCTGGCTGGAAGTTGTGGCGTGAGCAGGGTAGTATCTGCAGGCAGCGTTGTGCGATACATCACCGCGGCAACTTCGGGCTCTCTGATCGCCAGCATTGCAACTGCCCCGTATGTTGTGTACCACTTCAATTACTTCTCCGTAGTTGGAGTGGTATCGAATATCATTGCCATCCCGCTTACGGCGTTTGTAGTGATACCACTTGGCCTTGTATACGTAATAACGGACTGTCTGCTTTCTGGTGCGTTAGTGGCTAGCCCGTTGGAAGCATCCGTGGGCCTGATTTTATATATTGCCCACTATGCCGCAAAAGTTGAGTGGTTAGCGCCAACCGTGCGCAGCATTCCTCCCGCCTCTGTACTGTTTATGACGCTCGGGTTGCTGGCATTCAGCTGGTGGCGCGGGACTGCAAGAATAATATTGGGTTTGCTTTTTGCCTTGTCTGGGTTTCTACTTGCGCTTGCCTACAAAACTCCGGACGTTCTTTATGGCGTTGGCGGAGTAGCCGTGAAAGAGGGTGACGGCCAGCTGTATTTTGCAATGAGGAGAGGAAGCACGAGAGGGTTTTCTTACTCCGCATGGGCTCGGGAAAATGGGCAGCCTAAAATCATCAATGGAGGCTATTTTGGCCAGGGGAAGAAGCTGATATGTATGGCAGGCGGCTGCATATATGATAGTAGAGTGATAATTTCTTGCGATACTGAGTTTATCTTACAACGCTGTTCAGAGGCGGATTTGGTAATACACACCGGGTCCGGCCCGCGCTACCCGGCACCGTGCAGCCACGTACCTCATATCACTTATGATGACATCAGGAAGCTCGGGGCGCATTATGTATCACTCAGTGGCTCTTCGGTTAAGGTAGAAAGTGCGCGTACCAGAAGACCATGGCACGCCAATGCGGCAAGTTTTGTTCAGGGGAAATGTGCGAAGTGTGCCGCAAGAAACAGAAATGCGGGCGATTCGACGCCTTTTTGCAACGGTTTAGCGATTGTGACGCACTCCGATAATAAACTACCAGTAGACCGCCGCAGAAAAGTACGGGTCCCGGCGGATAGCATCGGCCCGTAGCGTGCATGCGGATATGCGAACCACCAATTCCGTCAGAGTGCGCAATACTTGGGAAAAACTACCTCAAGTGTGCAACATTGAACATGTCACGATATCGCGATGCTACAACAAGCATTCCGATTGTGTTTACGATTGTGGCAAGTGAAATTGCAAGATCTGCAATGTCCCATAGGAGCGCGACCGTGCACACGGACCCCAGGGGAGCTATGGCTATAAAAAATGCGGTCCAGGCCTTTCCGTACGCATCCCTTCCCAAAACGTACAGCAGCGCTTCCTTTGAACACATAAGCCACGTTAGCATAGTGGTGAACGAGAAACAAAACATCAGCCCCAATAGCGCGTACTCTACATAACCCGACCCCAAAGCGCTGGTAAAAGCAGTGAAGCACATATTTGTGCTTTCCAATGCAGCATCGGACCACACGCCGGTAGTGAGCAATACCATGGTCGTCACGAAAGCCACGATCGCAACGACGAACGGTGAAACTAACGATATCAGGCTCTGTTGCGCCACAAACCTCTTGTCGTCACACTCGTTTGGTACTAATGAATGCACCGTTCCTTCTAGCCCTAGCCCTATATCGGTTGCGAATATGCCACGCAAGGCGCCGACCTGCACAACAGCCAGGATTTCCGCAATGAACGCCAGGGCTGCCCCATTTTTCAGGCTGTCTAGATTAAGAAAACTCGTGAGGATTAATGTAAGAGAGGGCAAAATGTTATCGTAGCACTTCACCAGAACAACGAAACACAGCGCTATGTACAGCAAAACCATCGCTGGGACCATGCCAGAGACAGTTTTGGCTATGAAATTCATACCCAAGGCGCTGACGAAAAAGAGTGCAAATGCCACAAGTATGCCCGCAGCCAAGGGTGGCAGATCCATGAGGCTCATAGGAATAGCCAGGGAATTTACTTGAACCAAGTTTCCGACGGTTATGGCACACACTGCGGTTACAAATGCAACGACGCAGGGAGCCCACTTCACCCCAAAAGCGTGCTTGACGTACACCACAGGCCCCCCGAACGTCTTGCCGTTTTGTGCTTGTACCCTTGTAGAGGTGCTTATGTAACAGTTGGCATATTTTATTATTGAGGCGACTGTTATTATCAGCACCATCCAGACTATAAAGCCGGGCCCCCCGGAACTTAATGCTATTGCGGTTCCGGAAATGTTACCAACACCCAGGTTTCCACCTAGAATTGTGCACACAGCGGCAACGGAGGAAAATTTTCTCCTCTCACCCGCGAAGAGCGAAGAAATGGCAAGAGGCAGCCCCCTTATCTGTAGCCAACCAGACGATATGGACATGCGCAACCCAGCAAACAGTAGCATGGCTACGGCTGGGATGCACAGGAGAGTGTTAAGCAAGCCCATAACTGCCTCCTACTAGTCGCAAACCGGTACATGCAGCCTCAGTCTCTTAAGACATGACACCAAACTGGACCGCAACACTGGTAGCTTGGTTTCTGACAGCCTACTACTGCTTACAAAAACGTAACAAAACCCTCTGGCCGCACTGGTGGATATGACATCTTGGGCAATGACCCGCAACCGCCTGCGTATCCTATTCCTAACTACAGAGTTTCCAGACTTTTTGCTTACCGTAAACCCCACCCGCACCAGGCCATCGCTCCCCGGCGGGTGTGCAGAATCCTCCACAGCTTGCAACAACAGGCCCTTGCTGCTTGCTGAGCGGCCACTGAACCTGGCGCGCGCGAACTCCTTTCTTTTCTTTAAGGTAACCACCCCTTTCAGGCGCACAAAAGGCACCTCCCCTTGGCACGCCTCCTGTTGAGAATCTTTCTGCCCCACCTTGTGGACATCCTGGCGCGGAAGCCGTGCCTGCGCTTTCTCACAATCCTACTTGGCTGAAACGTCCTTTTCATAGCACTGAACTAAGGCAAACAGCGTCCAGGCTATAATCAATCCCCGCTATTGTCAAGTAGTTACAACTTTAGGTCTTGCACTTCTGTCTCTTTGCTGGATATTCAACGCATTCAAGACCTGCATGGTGTGATTGTGGGTGAAAAGGCCTGAGGTGTTATACCTGTACACAGCACCGATTTGATAGGTATTGTTGCGGCGGTTTTTTGTTGTGGATCGGGAAGCTAGTATGTGTGGAGATTCCTGTAATGGAGTGGGAGCCTGTGATTATTCACGAGGCACAGAAGAAGAAACGCGAGCGTGAAGAACGTGTT
>NZ_AFMS01000173.1 GCF_000215485.1 Anaplasma marginale str. Florida | reverse complement strand
TACAGGTTATCTACGCGCTTTCACGTGCCGAAGAGAGATAACAATCCGGGGCTGATGAGCGGCGCTGTACGGGGCTAGGGCTTATCAATGGGTTTTTCTGGGGGCACAGCCGCACCAGTACGCAATGCTACCCACTCTAAAAATGCTGGACTGCACCTTTCGGCATCTACCGAAAATAGTGCAGGTATATCGTAGGGGTGTTGCTCTAAGATCCTATTGATCGCTTCTTCTCCGAGGCTTTTTACCGTCTTCATGACCGCCACGCATTCTTCGCCTGTGTGCATTTCTTCGTCCCACATGTACATTGACGTGACATTGCAGAATATGTTCACACACGCCACCACGCCGTCCCGCAAGAGAGATGAGCCAATTTTGTAAGCTGTGTCATAATCAGGGAACGTGGCATAAACGACAGACAATCCGTCTTCCATACTTAGCCGAAAAAACTAACCAGCAGGATTGTGCACCTTTGGCTCATCTATTGCAAGCAAGAGCCTCACTTACTTTTTGTAGTAACTGTTTTAGTGTGAACGGCTTTGATAAGAAAAACATCTCATCCAGATTTATGTTTTTGTGCTGATGAAAGATTTCCTCTGCATACCCTGATACGAACATTACCTTGACGTTTGGTTGTATTTTTAATATCTCAGCAACGGTCTCAGGTCCGCTGGTGCCCGGCATTACGACATCGCTTATTACTATATCTATGTGCGTGCTTTTTGCTGTCTCAATGGCTGCTTTGCCTGAATTTGTATCTATAACTCGAAATCCTCTCTTCGACAGCGCTTTGGATGTGAATGCCCGCACCGGGTCTTCGTCTTCTATTAAGAGGACGGAGGCTGAGTTGCCCCACTCTTGGCCCTCTTCAAGCATTAAGTGGCCCACTTCTGGAGGCTCGCTGGATAGTAAGTGCTCTTCAACCCTCTGGCCCTCAGCCAGATACACACGAGGCAGGAGTATCATGAATTTTGTGCCCTCTCCCACCTTGCTGTGGACGTAAACATACCCGCCTGTCTGTTTTACTATTCCATATACTGTAGATAGCCCCAGCCCGGTTCCGTAGGATTCGCTTTTTGTTGAAAAGAATGGGTCAAAAATCTTTTTGATAATTTGCTTATCCATACCATGGCCCGTATCAATAACCTCGAGCACTACGTACTCTCCGTGCTCCACCTGATCTTTGTCTGGGACGAACATGCCTTTAGGTATGGTGGATGCGTCAACTTGTAGGTTGTAGGTGCGCAAAGTCAACACCCCTCCAGAATTCATTGCTGACTTTGCATTCACCACCAGATTCACTATTACCTGCTCCAGTTGGCATAGATCCACCTTCACCAGGCCGATGTTTTTGTCATAATATATCTTCAGCTCTATATCCTCGCTGATCAGGCGCTTTATCATTTGTGATAGATCAGCCACTATGTTGTTAATATCGAGTATCTTGGGTTGCAAGGTCTGCTTCCTAGAGAAGGCCATAAGCTGCTTGATCAGGTTGGTTGCGCGATTGGCGTTCTGCTTGATTTGCATTATATCCCTAAAAGAAGGGTCAGTTGCCGGATGCTGTATGAGCAATAAGTCACAAAACCCAATGATGGCCGTCAAAATGTTGTTGAAATCGTGCGCAATGCCTCCCGCCAATTGACCGATCGCCTGCAATTTCTGCGATTGTTCCAACTGCGTTTCCAAGCTCTTTCTATCGGCGCTATCAGTGATGTAACACACGACCGATATTTCGTTGTTGTGCACCAGTTTGTTCATATATATTTTCACGTAAGTCTTGTTGCACAACTGCCCCTCTATAGACATATTATTGATCGCGCTGCCCTGCAGGTATTTTTTTATCTTTTTGTTATGTACGGATGTAACATGCTCAAATATGTACCCATGGTTCTGCCCATCTGTTAGCGCTTCGAAGGCCTTGTTGTATTTTATAATCTTGCCGTCCAAATCACACTGGGCCATGGCAATTGGGGCGTGAATGAAGCACGGATTCAACTGATAGTCTGTGAGGCTAAACTTTTTGGGAGTCAGCAACCCACATGTGTAACTATTATTACTTTTGTCGTAGAACACTTCTTGGGTTACATGAGCCTTGAACATAGTGCCGGTAGATGTGATAAACACCGCTTCGTCTTCCGCGGCGTCAGACTGATTTTTACTGAGAAAGTCAGAGAACAGTGTATGGCGTTTTATGGCTTCTAACTCGAAAATTCTCAAAAAATTCTCGTTTGCGGAGATAATTACTCCCTCCTGATTGAGTAGGTATGACCCTACTTTGTGCCTGTGCAACAGCCTCTCGTGCACCTCTTCTTTGGTGATCTTCATTGCCTTTAGGACAAAATAGTCCTGCGGCCTCGAGAGCGGGTTTAAGAGCAACCTAAACGTTGCCTCTTGCTCAACATCTACCTGCGGGTTGTCTGCGATCGGATCAAGAATTAGAGAGAAATTAGAGACAGAATTTTTCTTACTCACAGAAAAGTAAGTGCGCACCGGTGATTTGTTCTTCAACGCGCCGAGGAATCTCGCTATTTCATCTTCGCTCAGATTGCCCAATTTTAATATGCTGAAGAGGTTTAAAGGGCGTCTTCCCAGATTTTTGAATCTTGCATTGAATCTTGCATCTGAGTAGACCACGTTCCCGTTGCTTTTTAATATGAGACAAAACTCAGTGTCATGATTTAGCGCGTTTGCAAAAATCAT
>NZ_AFMS01000174.1 GCF_000215485.1 Anaplasma marginale str. Florida | reverse complement strand
GGCGCAACCGCACGTAGTACCTGCTGCCGCCATACCCTCAGCGTATTTGTTAGTTAGCACAGAACCCTGGGCCTGCAGGACCGCACGACTCACAAAATTTTCCGACGCGATCATCTGCAGCAGAGTGTTCTGCCTTTCCAGTTCCGCCGATATGCTGTTTGCAACCTCGGCGTCAAACACTCCTATATCAACATTGCCAATGTACCCAACCATAAACCCCTACAAATATCGTCAGTATCTCAAGTAGAGGGCATTTCTTCCTCATCAGAAGCGTCGCCAGCACCCTCATCACGGCCCTCACCGTCGGCGACACCATCCGCATCATCTGCATGGTCATCCACCGGGCTTGAATCCTGCTGCTCAGCAGCCGCAACATCTTCTGCCTGCTCAACCTCAGCAGCTGCAGCCGCTTGGTCTTCGCTCTTAGCAATTCCTAGTCTGACCCTCTCAGCTTCAGATTCGTTCCTGACCACATGCAACCGCAACGTAGCAACCAAATCGGCATGCAACTCTACGTTTATCTCATACTCTCCAGTGCGCTTTATCACCTCACTAAAAGATACACACCTCGGCTGAATATCGTACCCGAGATCACAAAGCAACTTGGACACGTCTCTAACGGTCACAGACCCGAACAGCTTACCGTCATCAGAGGATTGTCTGACAATGATGAGGCGCTCAGCTCCCAGGGACTTGGCCACCCCCTCGGCTTCCGCAAGTTTCTTGCTGTTCTCCTCCTCTATGAGGGCAAGCTTTTGTTCTAAAAGCGCAACATTATCCTTGGTGGCACGCACCGCCTTGCCATCTGCCAAAAGATACCGCGCATAGCCCGGTCTGACCTTGGCGATTTCACCAGCTTTGCCAAGACCCCTAACGCTGGATTTCAGAATTACCGATAACATTTAATATACAAACCACAAATTAGCAATACGGCAACAGAGCGAGAAATCTAGCCCGCTTGACAGCACGTGCCAGAAGCTTTTGCTTCCTAGAAGAAACCGAAGTAATCCTACTCGGCAATATCCGACCGTACTCCGAAACGAACTTAGAGAGCAGCGCCCTATTTTTATAATCTATGTCTTCATCGGGACACTGCGCTAGGGGACAGGACCTCGACTTTCTGAAGTACGGCCTCTTGAGATACACCAACGGAGAATGCGCACCGCCGCCCGAATCTCCCTTACCGCCGTCTTTTTTACCTCCTTGAAGCACAGATACCTCCACCTAGTCTTGATCAGAACCCATCATGGCAGACTTGCCCTCGCAGACCTTGTCCACCTTCAAACATAAAAACCTCAGCACATCCTCATTCAGCCTAACCCTACGCCGGAACTCATCCATCGCGGCGGGTTCGGCACGAATATACATCATGCAATAGTGCCCCTTGTTGTTTTTCGCTATGCTGTAAGCAAAATCCAGAAGCCCCCAATACTCATACTTAACGAGCTCAGCGCCTATCTTAACCAGCAGCGCAGACAGCCCCTTAGAAAGACCTTCCAATTCATATTGAGTGAGACCCTGTTGCGCAATAAAAGCAAACTCATAAATAGGCACAAAAAAACCCGCTAAAAACTCTACCGGCGTATTATATACGACCGCGGGATACAATCAAGAAATATCACGGTTTTTCTCCGTCATACTCGGAATCATCCCCCTGCTCTTTGTCAAGCAACTCACGCGCAACCACGCCTATTCTGTCGTATGCGAGTTCTGGAATTATGCTCCCCATGTATTCACTCGCAGCAGAAAAGAAATTATATGAATACGTGTTAGAAAACCAGGCAGGCAACACGACCTCGGCATCATCCTCCGCAGACCGTGGGGCAAATGTGTATAGAAAGGTTTCCATAACAAAAAACACACAGTAGGCGACCGCCAGGCCTTTCGCAATACCTACAATTGACCCCGCTGCTTTATCTAAAGCATTATGCCTAAGAGGTGAAAGGAGCCGCACTATCACACCGTTAACCAGGACTACGCAAGTCATAACCCCAACGAACACAGTGACCCCTGATAGGATTCTAGCCAAAACTTCCGAGTGCACACGCGTGCCGTAAGCCTCAGCGAAATAGTCGCTGTAGCTGGCAGTTACCGCCACAGCCGCCACCATTCCGGCAATGGCAAACACCTCCTTAATGAACCCTCTTAAAAACCCCAGGGCCGTTAGGGACAGTACAACAAGCGCCATAGCGGCGTCCAAAACCATGGCCCCTCACCTATATTGCAACTTCTTGCTGCGCGCTTGTACAAGTGCAACCATTGCTACTATCAGAATGGATAGGGCTATAACGTAATATCCGCCACGACTTCCACGTAAAACAGATAATCCAGTTATGAAGTCCCCCTGCCATATGTCGGCGGAGACATATCCCTCGCTGCTGATGTTGGATACTAGAAGTTTGCCATCCACGGGCTTTGCCGCCACAGAAACGCCTATTTTCCTGTCCATCATCTCAGACACGTCACCCATGAATTCCTCGTGCACCGGTACAATAACGTATCCTCCGCCTTTCGGCCCCACGTTACCACCTGTAATTGCCCGCTCGTAGTTTACCAAAACCTTGTCTCCCTGCCTAACAGTGACAACCTTGCTGTTAATCTCGGAAAGAGACAACGCCTCACGGTTGTCGACGAGCAGCCCGGCAAGGTAATTGGGCGCCATTAGCATTAATCCCGCACAAACTAGTATGACAGACTCATACACCCGGTTACGCCTGAAAAAATATCCCTGCATCCCAGCACAAAGGACGAGCACGCTTACCAAAGCTAGCACAATTCGTGCAGCAGCCACCCAGGCATTGTCAACCCCGTGTAGAATTATGTTGCTATCGAACATGAACATGAAGGGAATGACCATGGTTTTTATATTGTACAAGAACGACTGCACTCCCGTCTTGAAGGAGTTCGCAGACGCTATGGCGGCGGCAGCGTAGGAGGCTATGCCCACCGGAGGCGTTACATCAGCCATCAGGCCAAAATAAAACACGAACAGGTGCAGCGCAACAGGAGGCGCTGCTATACCGTTTTTGTGCGCCACCATACTCAGCACAGGAGCAACCAGCGTCGAGACTATTATGTAGCACCCAGTAGTGGGCATGCCCATGCCCAACACTATGCATATGAACGCAGTCACCAAGAGCGCAACAAACAGGTTACCGCCTGCAAGCGCATCAACAAATGAGCCTATGGTAAGACCAAACCCAGTCAACCCAACAGTGCCTACGACCAGACCCGCGGTGGCGGTTGCAACAGCAACAGGAAGCATGTTCTTCGAGCTGACAATCATTGCCGCACCCACGTTTTTGACGCCAGCATACACCGCTGGGAGTATACCGGAAAAATTGCGCGCTTTCAGTGAGGCCACTACACCTTCTGCAAGTAGCATAAAGACCAAGAACATGTTGGTCCAAAAGCATGCAAGAGACGTAGACACCCTCTCCACCACCAAAGACCAAACGAGTATGAATACGGGCATGAAGTAGTGCAGCCCCTGCTTGGCTACATTCCAGGCACTGGAGCCATTTTCTTCAGCAAAATTCAAAGCCTCTTCGGTCGTGTCATTCTTGCTTGTATCTTTCCCGCAAAGCAGCGCAATGTATACGAGCGCCAGAATCAAAGCGACAAAATACATGCCGTTCTCGCGGAAAATTGTCTTCAATCCCGGAATGTGCAACCCCCACACGTCAATTCCGTTAATCACGACAAATGACATCCCAAACAACAGCGCGATAGAGGTCGCACATATGGCAAACTTCAGCAATGAAGTAGAGACGGATAGCAGCCTGCTCCCCGACGGATGGCCGGTTTTTTCCTCAGTGGGCTGCCCACAATGGTTCAGCCTGCAAGCTTCAAGGTGCACAATTACAAGTAGCCCTATATAAACCATAGCCGCCGGTATCAGAGCATGTCTCACCACATCCGCATACGGCAACGCTAAAAACTCTGCCATCAAAAACGCTGCAGCTCCCATCACCGGTGGGGTTACCTGCCCGTTTATGCCCGCAGAAACTTCGACAGCTGCGGCTTTTTCCGGAGACATCCCCATTTTTTCATTAGGGGAATAGTGAAGG
>NZ_AFMS01000175.1 GCF_000215485.1 Anaplasma marginale str. Florida | reverse complement strand
ATATCGGACGCAAAATAATTTGGACGCACCCCGGCACCATGGGGTTTACACGTCCGATAGCCCACGAGCGAACCTTAAAAACTTCACGCCCTATAACACATAAGATTTCTCCCCGCCCACCTGAGTGAAACACAACGCGGGATGCACTCACTCCAGGTCCAACAGAAGCCGAAAGATGGTCTTCGGCCCTTCCCAAGTAGCTTGCGGTCAAAATTACGTGACCAGCAGGCTGAATATCAGAAACCGCCTGTACTCCGTGCAGATTATTTTGCACTTCAGATAAGCGGTCAGTTCGGCTTCCGATCTCACGTCCCGCGGTTGCAGTAGATGCAGGCACACTGATGAGAGGGTCCGTCGGGAGCTGCGCGTTAAGCACCATTGCAACGTTGGCCCTCCGCCGCAAAAATAAGTATGCCAATCTAAGTAGTACTACCCCCCACATGATGCTACATGCAGCCATGAGGGCCGCACTCCAGACCGATAGATGGCCCTTTTTTACTAGATCATAAGTTACCAGCACCACACAAACTAGCTGTACAGCAACCAATATTATAACCAGCGCATGGCGCACTACAGCAACTCTTGGGAGCACTGCGTTATTGTCAGCATGACAGCTTCCAGAGGCACGTCCCACCCTGTAGGTTCCAAAACGGGAACTACTAGACCCGCGAACATCCACGTCCCCTGTCGCAGGCACTGATGTATTATCAACCATAGCGCGCGACGTATGTCATAATTCATTCACGTACAACCAAAACATAAGGTTCTGTCATAAGGAGAATGATGTCCAGAGCTTGATCTCCTTGAAGTACACTCATCACCATGCAGCTTGCTCCCAGTAATGCACTGATCCACAACTCGCTACATGCACTAAAACCTTGACTTAGCTCATATAACTAGCAGGCTTCGCGCACCGGCTCCGTAGCCCTTGATTCTCCTGCTGCAACGACTAAAGGGTTTTGTAGCAAAGTTCCTGATGTTAATCTGGCACGCTCACAAAGTACATCTCCTGGATATATGCGTGTTTCAGCATCGAAAAATATCTCGCACTCTTGCCTGTTGGCAAGTTTTAACACGGCACCGCTGGCAATTTTACAGTCGTACCGCGCTTCTTCTAGTATATATTCTGCTATCATACCACCTGCCATCATGTCGGTAGAGGCAGCACCCAACAACAGTGTGATGTCCGCGCCTAACCTTTGTATATTGCAGATTGTCAGCGTAGCAATGATGTCAGAACTATGACTGTTGCTTAACACGTTACGCGCTAGATCACGTATTGAAGTACGGTCAATATCGGTAGTACCATCCCGTACGCTGGTAAGCAGTAAAGATAGAGCTCTATTGACAGATGATTCAAAGCGCTCCATTGCTCCTGCACCATTCATATCCTCTAACGCACGTTCCCTGCTAACGCTGGGCAGTACACTCAACTCCCTGTTTGCTCGGCGAGCATTGTACAATACTACATTGCTCAAGGATTCCTGCTCGTACACACCATCAACCTCAATCTTTGCCATTGCATATGCAGCTTCACATAAACCGGGAATCTGCTTACACAAATAGGGCATCCTTGCCATAATGTCATCCTTACTGGTTATACCCGAATTTAGGCTGTGCCCTACACTAGCAAGAGCTGATGCTGTTAAAGCGCTTTGAAATTTATCTGAACGTATAAACTCCGACACTAGCCAAAGCTTGCCCCGTTTCGTGACAGGATCAAACATTGCCCCCTCACTTTGCGACAAACCCAGCAGCAATGATACACACCCATCCCATGCCAAACGTTCGTCTTGACCGCACCGGAATTGTGGAGTGCGCACAGCATCCTGGGCAAAACCCACCATGCGGGCCAGAAACTCCGTGTCCGGATCGGATAAAACACCGCCTTTGTGTGCAGTAACATATGCTAATTGTTCAGCATTTTTATATATATCCCACAACAGCGCAGGGATGATCGCCCCGTTTTTAGATATACTAGACACGATCAATGCAACATAGCGCCTCAAAAATAGAGACTTGGAATCATATGGCACGACACTTTTGGAGAGAAGCGCTACACGAGTTGGGTTCATATCCTTAGTATCGCGTGACTCCACGGCAGGAACAAACATCTTCAGTCTGCGCATGCCTTTACTTGGTGAGTCACCCCTAGAAATTATTTCACTAGCACGTGATCCAGCTACAATAAAACCTGTCTTCATAACAATCACGCGGCTTTCTTCCCGGCGTAAAACCGAACGCACCCTATGCAGAAACAAATCAGGATACGTAAACCCCAGGTACCGCACAGGGTAAAGGGTATCGTTATAGCCATAAAAAAGCCTCTCAGGGCTAGAGGACTCGAAGCATACCAGTTCATCTCCCGGAAAAAAATACTCGTCTGCACTTTCAGCATGGGTAGCATGTTGGAGTACGCCTCGCAGGTCGATACCCTGATACTCACTGCACGTACTGTTGGCTATATCACGTAATTTGATGCCATTTGGGCTATCCTCATCAATTCCAAACACTATTAACTGGCGATAAGGTATGAAACAACTCTCTTTAATCTTGGCAGCAGCACTCCGGATTGCTGGCATGAGCAGCGAGTACATGAAATAGCAGGCTATGACGCAGGCGGCCACAATTGGTAATGAAACCAGTATTATTGCGACCACGGCACAGCACAGCGCAAGTAGAGACGCAAAGACAAGTGTGTACGCAACGGTTTTGGCTATGTTTTTCATGCATATACCCCAATTCTTTCATTATTATACGGGCCAATCTGGCCTATCATCTCGTTAGCAGTGCCGTCTGTACGCACCTTTTTAATAAGCTCATTGCAGCAACTTTCATCCCGGCCATATGGGCTGAATCATTGGCCTATGACGAAGCAAATACTTGCACTATTCCAACTAAACGCTGGTGGTGCGCATCATGTATGGAAAACACTGTACTGACACTAAGTACAATATTCATTCACTACAAGTTAGTTGTATTATAGCACAATGGCATCTAAATTTTAGGAATTTTCCAATATTTTTACTTTATAACCTAACTGGTATGCGCATCAGCAGCCACAAGTACATTTACAATTTCCCATCCAGGGCCGATTTCATGCAATGTGCGCATACAGCAACCTCAGCAAATGCGAGCGGTGTGCTATGACTGTATCCGCTGCACAGGCAATACCTCATCGGAGTACCTGTACATCTCGAACAACTGCCATACAGTGTACAAAAACCGGGGGTTCCACTATTCCGAACTTTATACATGCCAAAATGTGTATAATATCGAATGCTCCGTGCCACTGCACGTCTTTATGGTACAGACCTTGACTTTGCAGCCTGCAACTTCTGACCGAAAATGTCCCACTCAATTTATATATAGCTTTGGCGGCGGGTCGGTCATCTCACGTTTTGACCAACGCTCCCACTCAGCAACAGCAAAAACTCCCACGCGCGCGGAAGCCGCGGTTACACACAACCCTAAACTCCGGAAAGTGTCGGCACGCTCATCATCTGACCGCACACCAGGTTACATCCCTAAATACTGGTACACAATGTGCCCACTGCCCCGGTCGAGGTTGTAGCCGCCATAATGGGTTCTGGTCCAACTGCAGCAGCAACTTCCGGATTATCAAGCGATGTATCTGACGCGGGTGTGGGGCATTCAAGTATGGGAAGTTTACACACATTTATCCCGACATCGGAGGATATCTCGCACTCCTGCCTGTCAGCGAGCTCTAATCCCGCACCACGGCGTCTAAATGCGTAGTTACGCAACGCCGAGTCAGTTTGTAAATAGTCTGTAATCAGCTCGTCTGATGTTGCGTGCGCACACAGGTCGTGCACCGACTGTCCAACAGAATCCCACAGAGACGATACCCTGTGAGCTACCACACACGCGATTATGTCGGAACAGCGCTCGCTCCGCAATATGCGCTGCCCAATGGTATACATGTTGCGAACATTGCCGCCATGCGAGAGCTCAGACGCCCGCACGGCTTTTTCTTTGAGTGCGTTAAAATCCCTAATGACTCCCCCGTCCACACCCCCAGATTCAGGCCCTGCATCTACATCTGGCATTACTCTATCCATGAAACGCATTGTGCCTCTAATGTTGTGAAGCACCAGATTGTTTAAACAACCTTCCTCATACGTGCCGCATACCGCGGCTTTTACCAGCACATAAACAATTTCAAATAAGCCAGGAATTTGCTTGCACAGGTATGGAACACCTTCCAGAATATCCTCTCTAGAAACCATGCCGTTACTTATACTATCTTTCACACTAGCCATAGATGCCGAGATTACGGCATTTTGAAATTGCTGTGAGCATATAAATTCTGATATCACCCACAGTTTCCCTTTCTCCGTGATAGGCTTAAATATTGCATCGTCACTTTGCGATAGACCCAATAGAAGCAATACATCAGCCTCATGCTTGGCACGTGCGGCCGCGCCATATTTTATAACCTCATTCCTGGTAGATTGGATGAATCTGACACCATCACGCAGAAACCTCGCATCCTGCAGGGACAAAGCACCCCTCGCATATGTAAGAATGTGCATAAATTGTTGCATATTTGTGCGCATGTCCCACATCACCGCAACTGGAAACTCTCCGTCAGACCCACCTACACGAGCCCTAGTCAGTGCGATGTAGCGCCTTAAGAATATAGATTCGCAATTATTTGACACCACGTAAGGGGATAAGAGCGCTAAACGGGTTGGGGTCATGCCTGCAGTTTTGTTCAGCAATACCGAGGGAGCAATAAGCTTCATCCTAGTAATGCCATTTTGCAGCATAGCATATTCAAAAGTTACATCATTAGTACGCGGCCCAGTTACTGCAAAATTTGTTTTCAAAACAATCACGTTCTTGCCTACCCTGCCACAAGGTAAAAGCATTCTACGAAAGAGAGAGGAAGATGGCAGCGCATTTGGGTGATATTGCACAGAGTAAAGGGTGTCTCCATAGCCGAAAAAATCCGACCAGAACTGGATATCAGGCATGTTGGGGTGCTATCTTGAAAGACGCGCACCTTTGTCTCCCGATCATAAACCGTATACTGAAGTACATCTCGCAGATCGACACCTTTGTACTCACTGCGTTGACCATCAGCTATATCACTCAATTTGATGCCTTCGGGAAGATCCTGATCAATTTCAAACACAACTTCCTTGGGGTAAGGAAGGCCGGCTAGTACCTTAACTGTAGTTATGCCCTGCTGAGCCACCGGTGCAACAAATGACTTAAACAAATGGCAAGCCAGTTTGCACATGAAATAAATAGGCATAACAATCGCAGACACAGCGCCTACGATGCAGCATAGCACGAGTAAAAACATGGAAGCTAGTATTAGCAGAACGGCAATGGCTGTGTTTTTCATTCGGGTTACTCCAATTTTGTTTATACGTCTCAAGCCTATCAACTTGTTGTTGCAAGCATGCATCAGTCAAAAGTTACGACGGGCGTTCCCTGTGCCCTGTATAACATGAGCTTTTTACCAAGTGCGCGTGCTCACACTAGCTCGCAATGTAACAAACAACACACCTCCTGAGAGTAGCTGTGTTACGGCACCAAAATACCTGAATTTCGGAACTTTCTAAAGCTTTTACTTTTATAACCTAATATTCATAGATATATCAATATATGTAATATATTTACAATTTTGGACCCGGAGGTCGCTTTAAACTTGCAACATCCGGAGCGAGCCATGTCCAGTCCGTTGTGGTGATCGTCTACATGTATATAAAAGCGCTCGCAGGAACCGCTATCAGACAAACACAACTCACGCTTAACAAAGCTACTTGGCGAGTTTACAATTTCCATGCTTACGAAGCTGCCTATGACCGCAGCTTCGAACACCTCTCACTCTAACACTAGACGTTACACACCTGCTGCCCCAGTTGCTGCCGGCCTGGTGGCTCTGGATTCTGCGCTGACTGCGGTAACTTCAGAGCTATCAAGCGATGTACCCGCTTCTGGTACAGGGGGATATACAAGCCCTGGAAATTTGTATACCACTGTGTCAACGTCAGAAGCTATCGCCAACTCCTGCCGATCGGCAAGTTTCAATCCGACCCAGCGTTCAGGTACGTGGCCCCGTGATACAGGATCGTCCCGTATGTAATTTGTGATAAACTCGTCCGATGTTGCAGGCGTACACAGGCTGTCCACTGGTTTTCTGCGACTATCGCACAAGTATGATATCCTACGGGCTATCAAACATGCAATCGCGTCGGAACAGCGCCTATCCTGTAATACTCGCCGTCCAGTACCACACATACTATTCATGTCGTCAGCATCTGGGGGGCGGCATGCCCGTGAAATTTGCTCCACAAACGTCTCAAACTCCCCTTTCGCTCTGTCATTCATGCCCGCAAACGCGCTATCCTCATCTATATCGGGTAGTTGAACACCGTGTCTATTGAGTGCACGCGCGATATTGTAAAGTGGTAAACCGCCTAGATTACCTTCCTCACACACGCCGTTATTATACTTCGCAGCTCTCACTATGGTATAGATAGCCTCGCAGAAACCGGGAATTTGCTTGCATAGATATGGCATGCATCTCAAAACATCTTCCCTAGAAACTCTGCCCTTATCAACGCTACTTGCCATACTGGCCATAGCAGCTGAGATCATGGCATCTTGAAATGACGGTGAGTGTATAAACTCTGACATTAGCCACACTTTACCTGCTTCTGTCAGAGGCTTGAACATCGCCTCTTCTCCCTGCGACAAACCCAATAGGAGCAACATGTGTCTTGAGTGCTGCTCAAGCGCGGCCACACTGCATTCAGAAGACCGATCATCTGCGGCAGAGCGAAGCACATTCATACTGAAACGCATAAACGCCATATCTTCCGGAGACAAGGCGCCCCTCTCATATGCAGAAATATGTGTAAATTGTCGCATATTTGCACGCATATCTTTCTCGAATGCATTAGAAACCCTTCCATCTTCGTCCACACCAGCCCTAGCCAGTGCGATGTAGCGCCTCAGGAACACAGAATTGGAGTTACTTGGCACCACATAGGGAGACAAAAGTGCCAGGCGGATTGGCGTCATACCCTTGGTCTTGCTCATCACTACTGAGGGGGTGATGAGCCTCACCCTTGAAAAATTTTGTCCGCTACCACCCACGTATTGAAGACGCACACCATTGGTGCGCGGCCCGGTTACGATAAAATTTGTTTTTAAAACAAACTCATGAACAAAACGCCTATCATCTACAGAATTATTACGTCGCCCCCCAATGCAATAAGGAAACATGTCTGCCTTCTTGGGTGGAAACAAGTGTGCCGGCCGCGCTGTCGGGAGCCGTACCGGGTAAATAGTGTCTAGATGCCCTAAAAAGTGCTGACCGGAATTGGAAACGAAGCACACAGGGTTTTTCGCTGGAAAGACATACTTCCCCTTCCCCTGGTCAATGAATGCGTATTCTCGTAGTGCATCTCGCAGATCAACGCCCTTGTATTCGCTGCATCTACCACTGGCTATATCATCTAGTTTGATGCCGTTGGGGCTATCTTGTTCAACCCTGAACACAACCTCCTTGTTATGAGGAAGACCGACACTATCCCTTGCCCAAGCAATGGCACTTTTGGTCAGCGCTACACAGCCCGCAAAACTACCCAAAACCAGCGCACACAGAAAGTAAACGGGTACCGTAACTGCGTATACGGTGCCTACAACGAGACACAAGGCAAGTAAACATGCCGTGGTTAATACCGACAAAATAACTTTAGCTATCTTTTTCATGCGTGTTACTCCAATTTCATTTATCGTCCGTCGAGCCGATTGGCTACTTCAAGTGTGCATCGGTAAAAAGTTGCGCATCGCTGTCGCACCCTGTAATCACGTAAGCTTTGCTACCAAGCGGCGCGCTCACACTTAATTTGTATAGTGTGCTATGCGTGAAAAAACCTCACGCCAGCATCTAGCCCTATACTGACAAGTTGCGTCATGTCATGAAAATACCTGAACTTAGGAACTTTCTAAAAACTTTTACTTTTATAACCCAATGTTTGCAGATACATCAACTTATGTAAATATATTTATAATTTCAGGTCCAGAAACTGCCTTAGGTGGCCACCTGTTGAACTGCGGGTAATCCGCTTTGTTGGTGTCTTTCAGCTTCAGAATCACACTCAGCAGCATCTATAATAGCGCCGCTATCAGGCAAACACAGTCCATGTAAGCTACTTGATAGATTTTATACATTCCCACATGCACACAAAAGCCGCACATACCGCGGCTGCACTTTCTGGAGGATTATTAGCCCTTCAGCAGTTTGATCACGCACCCAACCTGCGCATTCCTAACCACTGCGGAGTATTATGCACTCGCTGCCCCGGGCACTGGCCCAGGAGCTCTGGATTCTGCTCCCACTGCGGTAACTCTAGTATTATCAAGCAATGTACCTGACGCGGGAGGGTACGCAATCTCCCGAAATACGCGCGTCTCCACGCGAGCGTCGGGATGCATCTCTAGCTCCTGCCTATCGGCAAATTCTAACTTTGCACCATTTTCAAATGCGTGGTCCCGTAACACCGAATCAGCTCGTATATAATCCACAATTAATGTGTCTGATATATCGTGCGTATGCAGATGGAATACCCCTCCCGCGTGCATACCATTTGACCGCACATTATGCGCCACCAGATACGCGATTATTGCAGAGCAGTTCTCGTCCCGCAATACGCGGCGTCCAGTTTTATACATGTCATCTACATTATTGTTGTCACCATGCAAAACATGGGACGCGCGCAAAGCACTATCTTTGAGTGCGTCAAAACGCTCTATTTCTCTGTCGCTCATACCTTCAAATGCATGCTCCTCGTCTACGCCGGGTAGGTCAAGCGCACAATCTTTGTCTCGGCCACGCAATACATTCGAAACGCTATAAAGCGCCAAAGCATCCAACTCACCTTCCTCGCACACGCCGTTATTATACTTCGCAGCCCTAATTATGGTGTAGACAGCCTCACACAAACCAGGAATTTGCTTACACAAGTATGGCATGGCTTTCAAAATAGCAGCTTTAGAAGTTAGACCCCTATCAATGCTATTTGTCACGCTAGCCATAGCAGCTGAGACCACGGCATCTTGAAATTGCCGTGAGTGCATAAACTCTGATACTAACCAAAGCCTGCTTTGTTTAGTGATAGGCTTGAATATCGCCTCTCCGCTGTGCGACAAACCCAATAGGAGCAACATATCCCTTGAGTGTCGCGCAACTCTAGCCGCATCATACTCAAAGGGCCTGGTTTCAATATCTTTAAAAATGAGCTCTAAGCTGCCATTCAAGAATCTCGCATTCATCCGAGATAGAGTAACTTTATTGTATACAAGAACGCGCGAAAACTGGCGCCCATTTGTGCGTATATCCCACTCTAGCTCCCAAGGTATATCGCCACCATTATATTGCATACGGGCTCTGGCCAGCGCTACATAGCGCCTAAAGAATACAGACTCCGAATCATCTGGCAATATGTAGGGGGATAGAAGTGCCAGGCGCATCGGAGTCATGTCCTTGGTCTTGCTCATCACTACTGAGGGGGTGATGAGTTTTACCCTTGAAAAATTTTGTCCGCTACCATCCACGTATTGAAGACGCACATCGTTGGTTCGCGGCCCAGTAACCACAAAATTTGTTTTTAAGACAATCTCTCGAACAGCATCTCTCTCATCTACAAGGCCATAATCCGGATCTTGCATCCACATATAGCTCAAGGGCGATGTTTTCCTACGGGGCGGGAACAGGGACGCCGGTTTGTTCATTAGGGGTTGCACCGGATAAACAGTGTCTCCACAGCCTAAAAAGTGTTGATTAGAACCGGACACAAGAATCACAGGTTCGGCACTTTGAGGAAAAATGTACTTACCTTCTGCCTCGTGATAGTGTGCGTACCGTACTAGTAGATCTTGCAGATTAACGCCGTTGTACTCATTACATCGACCACTGGCTATATCATCTAATTTGATGCCGTTGGGGCTATCCGGCTCAATCCTAAACGCAATCTCCTTGTTGTGAGCAAAGCCAACACTGTCCCTTAACCAATTTATGGAACTTTTGGTCAGTGCTAAGCACAACTCAAAGCAATAGAAGACTAGTGCACACATAAAGCAAATAGGTACCAGAATAGCCGCCGCCACAGTATTTGCAACAAAGCTCAGGGTGATTAAAAACGCCGCGGTTAATATTGACACAGTGGCTTTAACTATGTTGTTCATGCATATTACTCCGATTTTGTTTAAAAGGCGGCCTATTGGCTTATTACCCAGCTGGAAGTAGCGCGGACAACGCTCCCAGTTTATCCAAGCAAATTTCTATCCTAAATACGCGCTCCGTTGGCTTGCAAAGGAGTGATACTGCATTATTTGGCATAACCTGAGTGGTTGTGATGTTCGTAAAACCTCGCACATCAGCATTTGGTCCGATACTAACAACAAGTGAGTTGTTAGTATACCATAAAAATACCCGAATTTAGGAAATTTTCTAAAAAAAATTTACTTTTAAACAAAATACCTACGGATATCTCGGTAGTACAAAATGTATTTATGGCTTTAGATCCAAAAAACCACCCAAGTATGCAATACCCAAAGTAAACTATGCTAAATCCACTATGGTGGTCACCTTCCAATTCCAGAATCAGGTGCGGTGGCGTCTATCCCAGACATAGAAGTCGGAGAAGGGCCACCGCCAGGCAAACGTAGTCCGTACTCCAGCTTCGTAGCCACATGATGGGTTCTTATCTTATCCTGCATGAGTGAGGGAAAAAAGTCCGATAGTGGGCCATTTTCGCTTGCCTTCATACAAGCATTTATCACTGCCTCATTGCGCACTTCCCCTATACGAGGGTCAGTTAGTAGTTCAGCAGAGCATTGTTCCCCTTCAAAAAGCAATGCAGATATTTGATCTGCAACCATAGCCGCAACAAGCTCTTGTAGGCCAGATTTGTCAAGCCGAGAGACGGAGTGCCTAAAATAGCTGAGCACATCTTCCGGAGCCTCAGCATCCAAACGTTGTTGCGCACCCCCACTCCTCTGTCAACACTCCATATAGAGTCCAGACATCTGTATTACTGCTTCTAGACCGAACAAGCGCCTCAGCCATCATTGCATAGCCTTCCACATGGTCACGAGCTATGACACTGCGAGCAGTACCGTTCAATAAAATCGAACGAGTATTGACACCACCGCCTTCCGATATTGCGGCCGCCCTGTGAAATCCTGGAATTGCGCATAGTTGGGTAATAATGCCTACGGTTATATCAATATTGTACGCAGGATCGCAATCCAAATATGTGCTCACAAGCCCGTATATGCTCTCCGGTAGCCCTGAAGTGTTCATCGCTAAACGAGGAAGAAACCGCGCAGTGAAAACGTCATAATTTATGCGACCAGTGCAGGAATCCGACGCATACATGGTCGCAACTGCCTTAAGGGCACCAGTCACTACTGCGGTTCTCAGATCTGCGTCGCACAGTAATCTGGCAACTATCTCCCTCTGCTGGTCTAATCCGGTCAGATCTTTCACGCACTGCAGACTCGGGGCGGAAAGCACATACAGCGCAGACATCACCGGAAGCTCTGTACCATCCGGTGACTCAACTTCCATTGCATGCCCGAGACTCCTTATCATGTTTGTATAACACCGTGTGAATTTCGCGCAGCTCATAACAGTGTTTGCTCGGGCAAGTGCGCGGGGGTGCCTATACATAAGTCTCGCTTCCCCCGCACAACACGCAATATCATTAAAAACTCTATACCCTACCCCGTACATTACGTGCGAATACACCCCCTCATTGTGTTGTTCACCCAGTTGCAAAATCTCGGTGCCGTAAAACGACTGTAAATGATTGTATAGCAACCTCCATTGTAACTTAAAGTAAAGATCAAATGGACCATCCTCACTATATGCATAACGCGAAGGCAAAAACATTAATTTGAGCAGGTTTTTAGACGTAAGCTTAATCTCAACCGGATAGCAAAACTCCCCTGGAAATGAACCAAGAGTCTCCCTGAGTTGCATACCCACAGTTGGTATTTTCATATAATCGGGAAGTGCCGGCTTGAAGATCATGTGCATCAACCCTGGAGGTACGGGAGGTAAGCTACTGCCTCGATTCAAAACCCTATATCCAATAACCCGAAAGATATTTCTGGAAAGGTTGCAATATATCCCGCCACCCGTCGCGCCCTCCTCGGAAAAGTAAAACTTGGGCGTCTGGTGATCATTAGCGCGTGTTGTAATATCGTCCAAAATTTCACCTTTGAGACCGTCGTCGGTAATACTACGAATTTCGGCAACACCAACCGGTTGCAATACAAGTACGATACGCGTACTTGATATATCCTCGTGGGTAATCTCCGCAATCCCAAAAAGTTCAAGGATGCTGGGCGGCTGCATGGATCGCAGCGTAGTAACATTCCCGGCAGATGGCTTTATTGTGTCATTCATAGCAGATTAAGTCCTCGTTCAAATTAGTGGAAACGTAAAAAATGGGATGCTTAGAGGGCGACTACCGCAAATGCTGCGCAGCACCTACCCCCTGCTCTTCTCCTATCAGTTCATGATTGCGCGTATGCGGCGTCGCACTCCGCGCACTTTGCGCGGGCTCACAAATAAACACCTCGCATCGGGTGTTTCTAGTAAAGAATGACACGTCGCTATGGCTATTCATGATGCTAGGCAAAAATTCACGCACGGTCTCTTTTTCCGCCGCAAGAAACTTGCTAATAACATTCTTGCTATGAGCGCTGAGATCACGTGCAAATTGTACTGCCCCGCCTTGGGGACGCTCGTTGTTGCTGAAGTGCCCATAAAAGGCCCTGATCAACCTCTCTTCGCAATCAAACACAAGGCCGGGCGAGCAAACCAGGTTCTTATAAACTCTGTGCGCAACGGAATCTGCAACAAGTCCCGCAAGCATATTTTCGTCAAAGCCAGCTATTGCCGTTCCAATGCGCTCCTCGCACTCTTCAACACTTGGGACATTACCGCTGCCAAGAAATTCCTGCATTACCTCGCTGTAATAACCCTGCCTGTTTGACGCACCTCCGCGTTGCGCGGCCTTAGCCTGTGCACATGCGACGATCGCATTACGCATATACGATGCATCTGCATTCGCGAGATACTCATCAAGGGAACAGCCATATATTGTCTGCTCGGAATTTGTGTGGCTACCGTCTACCCACTTTTCTATGCTCGTCACGATAGCTGTTTGTCGCCCATGTTGGTCTATGTTGACGCGGTTAACACCTACAACCCTCTGCAACAAACCAACCATGCCCTCAGTTAGCCCGGGAATGCGGCGGCATATATCAGGCACAACGCTGTTCAACATGCCACGCACTGACGCACCGTCATCTGCTGGACCACCAAGACGACTAGATTTACTAAAATGCACTACAAGCGCGTCCAGACATGATGACATTGCTGCCATTATCAGGGCCATGCCAAACTCGTCATCAGCAAGAAACTTCCTGACGATCGCCTTGGTCCGCTCCTCTGCCCCCACACTTGTGCAATCAACTTGATACCCTGCGTGTGAAAGGGCATGCAGCGCCTTCAAAACTTCTACAGACGTGCCATCACCATCCGCACTCACTACGTTGTGGGATATTGACGTCATAACGCTCTGCAAACGCGTCTTGTTATCCGAATCAGGCATTACATTGTGCGCATCGCGGAAGCCTGACATGTATCTCTTAACATCATTGACAAATTTGGAGCCCATGGGACTACAAATAAACCTTGACCATTCTTGGTTTGGAATGATCATAGCCTCACCACAGTCCTGCCTGTGCGTGACAAAGTCACTACAAAGTTGCTGCTGAAGACCCAAATATGCGATAAAAGTACCGCCCCCCAGCAAATTTCCATTCAGTGTGCAGGCAACATAGTCATTGAGCATCAGCGACATTAAACTATTACGATCTATCCTGCGTGCAGCTGGGAGCGATAAATCACTAATATCAAATTCTGCTCGTTGAAAATTCAGCTTACCATCACTGAGCGACAGGCCCCCAGCCACAATAGGAACTTTCACTACGACCTTGGTAGACGTAGGCGATGAAGGTATCTCAGACAATAAAGTACCAATGCTCCTGCCGGGAGGCGCCACGCGTACATCAGGAGCAACTTTAAAGCTCTTACCGTGCATTACGCAAAAAGTGTGCGCGTCGCAGCCATCTTCCCGCAATGCAATAGGCTGTTGATAGAATGTTATAGCGGTATCGTTAGCACCCCGCCCCATGGCGACTAACATTCCTGCCTTTACCGGATGCGTGTTCGGCAGTGTGTTAACGTCAAATTCCTCCAAAATAAGCACTACGCGGTGATCAGCAACGCTGTCATGCCTTCTGAGAGTCTCTTCGCCAGCATACACTACGTTCTCACTCACCCTTAACACGTCACTTTCCCCTGAAAGAGACGAGCGTCGTGAACGGCCGCCAACTCTAGCGGCTGTAGCCTGCTGTAACTCAGTGGCAGGATCACTTGCCGCGTCAACTGTGTCAAAACCTTCTTCCGCTAGATCTTCCTGAACCGGTGTATAACTAGCCGGCGCCATAGCGGGTTGTTGAGGCAATTCTGCGGGATGCATGCTAGCTTCTCCCCCGTCATTACCAGCGGCACCGGGTACCGGAGTTCTGCTGCCACCCACTGGGGATTGGCTGCGCGAGCGGTCATGGTTTATGGTAACACCCGATAAAAATGAGTTGAGTGAACCACTGATGGTTGATAGTGAATCAGCGCTAAAGCCACCATCCGATCCCTGAGCATGTAAACCTTGCGCTGCTAGGTGCTCTTGGGCTTGTGTAGCACCAGCTGGCGTCACAACGGGTTGCTCAAAATTGGCTGAGAAGAACATACTTGTTTCATCGCCTTCACCCTCTTCCACAGAGGAGTTGGTGTGTGTTGGAGATGCACTACGTGAATCTTGCTCTGCTAGGTGCTTTTGGGCTTGTGTAGCACCAACTGGCGTCGCAACGGGTTGTTGAGGTAATTCTACCAAAGGCACTTTCCCTTCTTTCCCAACACCACTAGTACCTGGCATTGAAGTTCTATCACCACCCGCCGAGAACGCGCTGTGCAAATCCCGCCCCGATGGAGTAGCTTGCGACACACCGGATTGCGACAAATCAGACAATGAACCTGGCAAACTAGTTGATAGCGAACCTGTGTGCAGGCCTCCATCTGCCCCTGTAGAACGCAAATTTCGAGTAACGCGTGCAGCTTCACGCTCAGCAATTTTACGCATCACCTCAGGAGCTATATTTATTTCACTACCAGAGCGTTCATCCCGTGATTGCGCGCTGTCAGTTCGTTGTTGTCTTGTATCGCTATCGCCAGGCAATTGGGTCTTAAGCACACTACGGAATGCGGGGTATAAGTCGCTCGATACACCTAAAACTTCAGAATCGACCTCAATGCACATTGAGAGCCTCTGCCCCATTAATTTGGAGAAACATAGGTTTTCGGGCAGTTCTAACGCTCTGCGTGCAAGCAGCTCGCCCACTAGCGTATCAGCACCACGCGCAATCCCCGAAAATGCTTGCTTAGAATAGTTCTGCGGGTCATTATCAAGCATAGACGCGACCCCTGTGGCAAAAGCGTTATAAACTAATTCCCGCAAAGTCGAAGATTCCAGTGTTGGCATACATTTCCTGAGTTGCACCATGCACTCAGTGACGTTAGAAATCTTTTCTTCTCCGCGTTCGTATGCAGCAAGTACCTCGTTCAAATAGCCTTCCATAGACTCACCACGCATTGCTGCGCGTGCTACTATTACGGGTAGCGCATGCTTCACACTGGCACCACGCTCTTGAAGAATCTTACACTGTTGCGCTATTTGCCTTCCTCTGCCAGCTTCTGCCCTTCCTAAATCCGCCATGCCAAAACCGGGAATCACGTGCATGTGCGCAAGTAGCCCATGGCTCGCCACTTTGGTTTCTGCACCTTGCAGATTATAAAATCTAGCCAATACAGCTATTGCACTCTCAACAAGCCCGGGAATGGACTTGCAAATCATCGGAAGTGTGCTACTACGTGTGGCACTATAAACAGTACGAAGCACCTCATCTGAAAACGCTTTGGGGTCTTCTAGATCTGGCCTCTCACGTTTTACCTCATTAATTGTTGCTATTACACCCCGTACAGTTAGGGCAATGAGCGTATCTCTAAAACCTGGATCACCTAGAAAATTGCAGAGTAATTCTGAGTGTCCTACTCGCACTCGTGCATCTTGTGTAACATCATTTTGTAACAGCAGAGCACCCCCAGCGAGCGCATATATCCCACACATGGTCTCCAACGGAACACCGGGGTCATCTAGGGGAATTTCTGCACTGTTTTTTTGAGCGGTAGCCAGCACTGAGGCAAAAAAGTCACGGTCTGCTTGTGTAAGGAGCAGCTCATCGCTCAAAATAGCTTCAAGCTCCTCCTGGTGGTCTAAAAGGTCGCGAGCAAACCCGTTTCCTATATCGCTAAACAACATAAAACGACGCAGTGTTTCCTCCGTCGGCGCTCCTGTCCGTTCTTCCGCTGCTCCCCCTTCTGTCCCAAAAATGTTAGAAATAAGCGCGCGTTGAAGCCTAACGTAGTGGTGTAGGCATGATCGCCTCAAATATAGGGATTCAATGCTGTTGGTGTTTGCTAGCTGCAGCATCAGCTTCTTTAGCACCACCTCAATGCTATCAGTGTGAGCGACGGAGTGACGTAGATCACTGGGAAATTTGTAGTTGTTCTCAACTTTTAGAGTAAGATGCGGGTGGGACGCAACATGTAGACCATCCTCAATTGCGGTGCAGTCTGTGCGCACCAAAACCCATGAAACTCCATCGGGAATAGCCGTAGTATTGGCTCCATACCCAGTATGCAGAGTATTTATAGACGCAAGTTCGAAAAGGCTACCATCACACCCAACTATATAGAATGATCCGTCCACACCAAAAATGTGTGGTGCATCGCTTGTGCCGCCACTATTGCGCACTCCATTAACATATCTGACAACGTCATCATTCCCCTTTATCTTCTCATCGCCGGCTGGCCGGAGAAAAAATAGGACACAGTTTGATGATGCATCACCTATCGCATTTCCCTCATCACCGATTCTACTCACCGCAGGGAAATCAGAAGTGCCCGCATTCAGGGCTGGTGCGATATTCGCTTGCTGTGGGAGCGCTGTCTGGTCTACAGCTCCTTCACTGTGGCTAGGCGAACTGCGCTCAGTTTCTGCACTACTCGAAGAGGCTCTTTCAGCAGCTGTCTGAGAATCTTCTACAGAAAACTGCGGAGCTAATAAATCACCGAACACTGGTTGAAGCCCTTCTGACATAGCAAGAACATCAACTTCCTGTGTATGAAAAACAGCGCCTCTGATTTCGGTGCTAAAGGCGGAGGCAAAGACGGGTTCTTGGTGCAGAGCATCATTACGTAGCCATCTAGCAAGATGCTCACCTACACCAGGTTTACCCTGCACTATTACGTCAAGGTAATGCCGTGCCATGTCACCAGCAAACTGCTGCTCAATCCAAGAAGCCGTGGTATGGGCAACAACCTCTTCTACAGCATCACGCGTTAGTGCAGATATTATACTCCTAGCAGTTGTGGCACGCGCGGTGGCATCAGCCAAATCCGGAGAATTGCGGTACTTCTCAGTAACCAACGCAAAACAATCCTCCTTATCCCATGCATCCGCATCTCCCTGCCCCATTTCAGGCCTCTGCATAGCCTCGGCCGCTGCTGCTGCCACAATTAAAGGCCTTATCTCAGCACTACGCGCAGTATCGGCACAAAGCTGCTCATAGCGTGCAGAAACTCTCGCGCCTTCCTCGGCTAAACGGTTTCCTGTAGCTACTTCGTCAAAACCAGGAATAACATGTAATTGACTAACTATTCTGGGGCTAACAACGTTGAGATGATTGGCATCACGCACCCCACAAAATCCCAGCACTGCAGTGGTAACACTCTGGACAAGCCCAGGAATTGCACGACACATCCATAGTGCTCCCTGCCTACTGGAAATGTGAGCTAACACTCCATCCAGCCTGGGCATATTTGTTTTATTGCTCCTGTTAGTCTTCTGGTCCGGTAATTGCTCTTTGAGTACAACTTCTGCCACCTCACGTACAATAAGGTTTATGAGTGCACCCCTGAAATTTTCGTCAGCCAAGAACTTAGCGGTCAGCCCTTTCGTGAACTCATTCATGCCCGCGGGCATAATGTCGTGATCGCTTTTTACAAGATATGTGGCACCGGAAAGAGAATAAAGCAGGCACATGACTTCCTGAGATACCCCATCGGACCTGAAAATTTCTTCCTGGCCAAGGGAATCAAGAACAGAAAGCGCACAATTTAAGAACGCGCGGCATTCTGGACGCATATGCCTATCTTGCTCTACAGCAGTTTGAAAGCTTGCTCGATACTCAAAAAGGTCGCGTGTAAACCCGGCCCCTGCGGGACTTCTCATAAAACTACGCACGTCTTCCAACGGCAACTGCCTTTCCCGCGTTTTGGCTGATTCGCTTGCAAAGTTGTAGTGCAAGACAACATACTGGCGAAATATCTGCATCCTACTTTCTGGAGACTCAGGCAGCGCTGCGGAGCTGTGGTCCAACATCACTTTCTTAATAGTATCAGCTAGTGCCCCACAGTGGGCGACTGCATAGCACATATCACGTGGAAACTGCACTTCGCCGCATCTAGTATCCACTTTACGCACCAGCCCAACTATACGTTGTCCCTCTGGTAACTGCGGCCGCAATAACATCCACGAATCTCCGAGTGACTCGGTAGAATCCAGGCATTCAGCAGGTACTATGCTTGCGCTATCAACTCTAAAAATTGCGCCATTACGGGCAAGTATGTGAAGCTTATTGTCACAATGAAAAAGTTGGGGGTCCCGATTGCCTGCCCACTATCAAGCATCCTCAGGATACGTGCGGCTTCTTCATTAGCTCGCAACGAAGACCGCTCAACCGGAGAGAGTCGCATAAATGCACAGTCAGCATCCGCTGAAAAACCAGCAGCAAATGCCACATCCTCTTCCTGGAAATATATGTCATCGCGAGGGTACGCTGCTTTCATCGCCATACGCAGCCGTCGCGCAACTTCGTGTGTGGGTTGATGTAATGTATCCCGCCGTTGACCTCCAGCAGGTACCGCACCAGCCCTCGACGAAGAGGCCGCAGGCTGAGAAGCGCTCTTAGGGCGAACGGATTCTACGCTAGCCCTCAGTGAAGAGAC
>NZ_AFMS01000176.1 GCF_000215485.1 Anaplasma marginale str. Florida | reverse complement strand
TGCTAAATTTGGCTGCTGTGATTTACGAGCATTCCGGGGGAGTGCTGCAACATCTACATGGCTTTTAGGTGGGGTTTTGCCGCAAGTAAGACGGTTTTTTGTCATTTTCTGTGGGGCGGAGGACGGCACCGTAGGCGATGCAGGTCACATTGGGGTTGTGGACCGTTCTCAGGTGGATATAACTTAGAGGGTGCGCTGCAACATCTACATGGCTTTTAGGTGGATTTTACTTGCATGGTGGCGGGGTCGACTTGCCATTTTCTACGGTGGCCATAAGCGCCGCTGGTGGCATTAGTGGTATTGGCCATGCTCAGTGGATGTAACTTAGGAGGTGCGGCCCCGCGCTGGTGGTTTGTGCGGAATAGGATTGCATATCTGCCCCGCAAGACTTAGACTGTGGTGGCGCTTGGGTTACTACGCGCAGTTTGCGGTATTGGGGGGTGTGCTATGGCTGGTCATTCGCAGTTTGCAAATATTAAACATCGTAAAGGGGCGCAGGATGCAAAACGCTCAAAGGTGTTTACCAAACTCAGGAAGGAGATAATCATTGCTGCTAGAAGCGGCCCGCCAACCCCGGATCTGAACCCAAGGTTGAGGGCGGCAATAGCTTCTGCCAAGGCGGAAAATCTGCCAAAAGACAAAATAGAGGCCGCTATAAAGAGTGCGCAGGGCAACGCAGCGGATGACAGCTATGAGGAGATTACGTATGAGGGGTAGGCCCCGGCAGCACGGCTATTGTTGTGCATGCGCTGAGCAACAATCGCAATCGTACTGCTGGTGAGCTCAGGCATATTTTTTCCAAGCACGGTGGCAAATTGGGGGAGAAGGGCAGCATAGCATATCTTTTCGACCATGTAGGGTTGGTAGTATACAAGGCGGAAAGCATTGAGAGTTTCGATGCCCTTTTTAACCTTGCAACCAGCCTGGGGGCGATAGATCTGGAAGAAGATGGCGAGGGTGAAGATAAAGTATATGCCATAATTTGCAGCGTGGAGGACTTTGGTAAAGTGAGAGATGGATTGTACGCGCAGTACTCTGACGGCGAGTTGGCGAGGTTGTCTTGGAGGCCGAAACAGCGGGTACTGGTAGACTCTCCAGAGCTCAACACAAAGCTTATGAATTTTCTTAATGATCTCGAAGATAACGACGACGTACAGTATGTTGAGGGGGACTTTTCACTTGTGGGTTAGTGGAACGTAAACAAGGAGTTACCCGTTGCACGATATTTTCGCGGCTTGCCTTTTCCGTGCCTATCTGCTAGCATCGGCGCAGTCGCCTAGATATGGGATTTATGTTAAA
>NZ_AFMS01000177.1 GCF_000215485.1 Anaplasma marginale str. Florida | reverse complement strand
AACCATGCACCAGACGATCAACCGCCGGCGAGCGCTGTATTTTTCGCTATGATCAGACCTTTATAACTCGCGGCCAATGCCGTGATCCTCTCTACCGTAGGATGACCATGAACCAGACGATCAACCGCCGGTGAGTGTTGTATTTTTCGTCATGACAGGACTTTTTCAACCCGCACACTGCATCCTAACCGCAATAGTCCCTACCGCCCTACTCTCATGGGATGATCAATTACCTCCGGTAAGTGCCACAGACATCTTCACGTATAAGCAAAACCCGCATCCCGGCCGGACACAAAGGGATCGGTCAGCATGGACTCTACCATAGGAAAGTCCTACCAAGAGGGGTACCCCGGGCGAATGCACACAAGGAAAGCAAGCACTGAGCCGGCACCCACCGACCTGGGCCATCCTACAAAAAGCGAAACAGGCATGAACCTAGCACACGCCACAATACAGCCCAACACACCGCCGGGCCACAATGACGCTGAGAATAATAAATAAAAAGAAGGATCACACCCAGAAGCACAGCACCAAAACGAACCGCGGGTGCAACCTACGCAGAACCCACCAAAGTCGGCACAAAACCGAGACGGCTCCGCCCACTTTCAGCAGTGGAACCCCGCTGAGACGGCTGGCTTCTTCCCAGAAACCCGACGAGCAGCGTCGCCACCCAGCACCAAGGACGCAACACCCAGGCACCGGCCCATGCGGAACATCGACCTACAGGG
>NZ_AFMS01000178.1 GCF_000215485.1 Anaplasma marginale str. Florida | reverse complement strand
TGTTGCCGAGCATGATCAGAAGTTAGATCTCATAATTCGGAAAGCGACGTATACNGAAACAGCGCGACCGGTTGTGCGTGAAGTGCCGTATTAACATACTCCCTCATGAGCTGAGCCGTGGTCAGTTTTGCCGAATGGGTATTCACTATGCATATGATCTAAAAAGCCTTGGTAGGCCGTATCCCAAAAAAGATTTGAATAGTGGCTAGCAAACGACGATTATTGTACCGTAAGAACGAACTGTGAAGTGGAATGGTACACAAGCCTGTACTATTGAACGAGGTTGTGGAAGCTTTATCTCCAAAAGATGGAAGTGTATATGTTGACGCAACTTTTGGCGGCGGCGGATACAGCAGAAGAATATTAGAAACGGCTCAGTGTGTTGTATATGCTATCGACCAGGATGTAGTCGTCAAAAAATACTTCGATGAATTGCTGCAGAGCTTTCCGGGTAGGCTTAACCTCGCGATTAGCAGATTCAGTAAACTGAGAGAGGTAGTGCTTTCTTTCGGGGTTGATAAAGTAGACGGCGTGGTCTTCGATTTAGGCACATCAGCGATGCAGCTTGCTGATGCTAGCAGGGGATTTTCATTCATGAACAGTGGCTCTTTAGATATGCGCATGTGCTCTTCTGCCTTAAGAGATGCGGCAATGTTTGTAAACACGGTGCCGGAAAAGGAAATGGCGGATGTGATTTACCAGTATGGAGGGGAGAGGTACTCTAGGAGGGTCG
>NZ_AFMS01000179.1 GCF_000215485.1 Anaplasma marginale str. Florida | reverse complement strand
GCCAAAGCACTGGCACATGTACCAACACATGTAGCAGTACTGGGTGTGGTACCAACAGCCTTGGTGGCATCCTTCAGCGTACTGGGATCTGCCTCAGCCATGACCTTGACAATACCAGAACTGGTAGCAACCCCAGCTATAACCTTATTAGTCCCGCCAACAGCAGTACCCTGATCCACAGCAGCCTGAGCTGCATCCTCAGCCTTGGCCTTACCAGTCAGGAGCTTGGCAATTCTTCTATTACCTGTTCTCTCAGCTATAGGAGTTACAGGAGTAAGAACAGGTTGTAATGATTGTACAGTAGCTAGTCCTTCTTCCTTTACTTGTTTAACTTGCCTACAAGATTCAACTAAATCTCGTATAGAACATCCTGTTATCACTGAAAATAACACTGCAGCTACGCCAGCCACTGCTACAGCTGCAATGATGGGTGGACAACATGCTGCTACTGTACACAACATTATTGTGCACAGCGCAGCTACGGTGCAGACCATCATCAGCATGCCCATGTTTATGAGCACTCCAGATACTGCATGTGCAGTGTTTGCTGCTGCAATACGATGTGCGCGTGTCTTTCCTATTTGTGTGTTGGGACTCAACCTTCCCCCCCCCCT
>NZ_AFMS01000180.1 GCF_000215485.1 Anaplasma marginale str. Florida | reverse complement strand
CCCTTGTCCTGCATCTACAGCTTTGTCAGATGGTGCTTGGGAAGTACCATCAACAGCCTCCTTTGCAGCAACTGGACCTTGCTGTGTAGGCTCCCACTCTTGTCCTGCATCCTTGGCAACAGGTTCCCAGTCTTGGGTCTGCTGCACGCTATCACTAGTCATGTTAGCAGTCTCGACAGCCACCTCATTTTGAAGTTGTTCGGGGCATTCAGAAGCACGCTGCCCGAGCACGATGGGACTAGTTTCAACAGGCAACGCAGCCTTGGCAGAATACCGGTCAGCAACTCCCCCAACGGCTAGACCTGTTGCCAGCACACCGGCGCCCAGAGCCAAAGCGATGATGATACATGTGCTTAATGGACATGCTACTGTACAACAAACTCCACACAATATTATTGCTGCACACAGCGCAACCACTGCGGCACCAGCCAGGGCCATGAGTATTCTATGCGTTGGACTGGCAGCTTCTGGAGGAGCGAGCCACTTTATCCTGCTGATCTTCTGTGGTTTATAATTCTCTATGACATCATATTCTGTAGTATCCCTCTTATGCACAGGATCTTGCATGGATACTACCGGCACCCTGGCAGAATGGAGTTCAGCCCTTACAGCAAATGCACCCACAGCCAAACCAGCTGCTACTAAACCGGCACAAGCAACCCCCACAGTACCAGCAGCAATCCACACACCGGTTACAACAGCAACCCCCACACCAGCTGCTACTAAACCGGCAACTAGGGGAGCAACACAAGCAACCCCCACACCAGCCGCGGCCAAACCTGTT
>NZ_AFMS01000181.1 GCF_000215485.1 Anaplasma marginale str. Florida | reverse complement strand
GGCAGAAGACGACAAGCAACAACAACAGAATCAAAGCAATGTAGTACAAGCCATCTCGGCCGTATTCCAGCGCAAGAGTGCGGAGCTGGCGCGACTGAATGCATTCGTAGAAGGTACTGATGGTACACTCAAGAACATCCATCCCCAAATGAAGTCACTGGAAGCGCTTTCTCAGCAACTATCAGAAAAGATTGCAGCTGAGGCAGCAGCGAAGGCAGATGCTAAATACGAGAGCGTGGGACTACGTGCTAAAGCAGCTGCAGCATTAGGTAGTCTCGGGCGGCTTTTTCGTAGCGGATCTAAGGGCGGATATACACCTCAGGATATTGACGCACTACCGTTCATGGATGAAGCACCTGACACTGGTGAGAAGATTGAAGTACCAGCGGGTGAGGAGCAAGAATTTGGCAAGGCAGCAGCTTGGGGTCTAGCAGGCTTCAAGCGTACAGTGGATGAAAGCCTGGAGATGTTAGACCGAGGCATGCACATGCTCGCGGAAGGCCAGGCACAGATATCACAGGGGATTGCAGACAAGAGTACTGCACTAGTTAGGGAAGGTCTGGAAACATCTAGACTTGGTGCAGGGTTATGTCGCAATGGCTTGGTAGAGGCCTCCTACGGCGTTAGTTATGCCAACAAGACCATGGGCAAATATGCCGGCAAGGGTCTAGAAAAGTGTAAGAACAAACTCGACGATGCATGCCACAAGTGGCACGATGCCCTCAATGAGATTGAAAGCCTGCGCACAGCAATCGACGCGAAGGCAGAACAGCAAGTTGAAGGTGAAGCATGGTCTCCTGAAGGGGTCAGTGCTAACACATTCTACAGAGGACTGCATAAAATTGGCGCCGCAATTGCAGTAGCAGCTCAAGCTACCTGGGAAGGCTTGGCTATGACCGGTAAGTTCATGGGTGCTGTAGCTAAACTAGCTGGTGCAGTATCCATGTGCGTTGCAGCATACACCGCAGCTATCGCGGGAGTTATCCTCCCTGCAGGGATACCACTGGCGTTTATGGGCCCTGAGTCTAAGCTGGCTGAGTACGTAGATCGGGCTGC
>NZ_AFMS01000182.1 GCF_000215485.1 Anaplasma marginale str. Florida | reverse complement strand
CTTTTTCTCGTATCTTCTCTAGTAAGACCCGGTGCACTTCAGGGTTACTGTTCCGGGCGGTCCGAGCTATCAGGGCTTTGGTATTGTTCTGATTGCCCAATACATCAATACGCGTGCTAGCTACATCTGCTTGTTGATTAGCGTTAAATTTTTCAGCGAGATCAAACACCCACCTCATCATCGAAGGATTGTTGTGTTGCAATGCCAGATCGGTCATCACGCCGCTGCCCAGCAGGTGTTCCATATCTTTGCTTTGTAGTGCGCCCGTGATGAATGCACATAACGCGCTACGTGACTCCTCGCTCGTGGACATTGCGATATCCATGGGTGTTTTCCCATCGGCATTTTTTTGCGCGATTGCGTCCATCACAAGTGACGATAGCCTTTTGTCGGGTGTTGTGCTAGGCGGTTGTGTAGCGTGGGGCAAAGAAAACAGAATATCCGACCTTCCGGTTTTTACCAGAGTGTGCAGTAGGTTGTCTTTGCTTGCGCCGTATTGCACGCATATTTTGCCAGGGTCCATCTTCCCCAATAGGTGATGCGCCATGGTAAGATTGCCGCCCCTGATCGCGCATTGCAGAGGGGAGCCCAAGGAAGAGAAGCTCTCGTAGTCGGCTTTGAAGGCCAGATTCTGGGTCTGTACTTCGCCAAATCTGGATACGAGCAGGTCCATTTGTGTTGGTGTGCCACGCATTGCTACCAGCGTGAAGATGCTATGCCCAGTTTTGTCGGCGTGGGCTGCTTGCTTGAGGGATTCAAAAGTTTGAAAATCGTCTTTGAGGGTCTTTTTAAATTTGTGCGGTTCATCCGCTGAACTTGCAAGTATAGGAACGTACTTGCTCAGCAATCCATAGTCTCGCAACACTTCATTGTCGTTGTCAATGCGTGCACTTGAGCTGGTACTGGTGCTCGCTGGGCCCTCGACGCTCTGTCTGGGTGCGTACAGCTCGGCCAAGCCTTTTTGCCGCTGTGGGAGCGCAGCGCGTTGCTGTGACACTTGCTCTGTAATCCCTGGGTATTGTCTCTCAAGGACAGCCGACAATCTGTGCGCATTTTCTGGAGCTGCATTTTGCAATATTCTATTGGCGTCAGGTAACGGAATGGATTTTCCGCTCCGCAATATACCCTCAACCATGTTGCTTGCGGTGTCCGGAGCGACCCTAGCCACTTGTATTATGCTCTCTATAGCGTGCTGCAGGTCTTCAGCGTCGGTGCTTACCTCGGCATTTCTGGAGATCTTCTTATGGAATTCAAGCAAGAAGTGTGTTGCTTGCGTGTGACCAGCATCAGAAGCCACTTCCAATACGCTCTTACCTGATATAGGGTCTTCCGCGTATACTGAGTCTGGCATCGCCCTAAATACGGCGCGCATTTTGTCAATGTCCCCGGTACTTGCGAGGCTTAGTGTGCTCCTGAATACCTCTTCCCGTAGCGACTGTATGCCTTCCTCGATGGTACGATCATAATCTGTTGAGCGGCCGCCCAGCGCGACGATGTGCTGTGACACGCCATCAAGGAATTTGAATATTTTATCCCCGTCAGATGAGCTTATCATTTTGCTCACTGCTGAGGTACCAGAACAATTGCGCTGCGATATCGCTTTTAGTATTGTACCAGCCGAGCGATACTCTGCAGTGCGTTCAAGTGTAGTTAGCAAGGTGTCCGCAGTCGGGTTTTTCTGGGCAAATTCGGCTATTTTATCTGCACGAGCGCAACTGGAATTAGGAAATCTGGACACCATACTGCCCAGCAGATTTGGGTTCTCAAGGCTGCGGCTGCGCTCCAGAGCCAGGTTCATATTATCGCTCAGGGCGTGTGATTCTTCTGATCGCGCTCCGATTAGCCTCCAGGCGAGTTGGTAATGCGCTGATGCCGCAACGCAACACATGAAGGTTGCTTTGTCCTCAGATGTCTCTAGTGTGTTATATAGGGCCTCCCACAGGTCAGTTCTTGCATCTCCGGCGTTTAGACACTTAACCAGCCTGTCTGGGTCTTTTAGTAACTCATGAACACACTCTTTAAGCAGGTCTGGTGGGTTGTCCGGCGAGAATTGAGACCCGACAAGCCTGTCGATTATGGATTGATCGTCGCGCTCCAGCCCAACCATGGCCAGCTCTCGGGCATAGCTAGGATTGTCGTTGCACAGAGTATATACGTAGTCATTATTAGCTTCTGCCGCTCTGTAGATTACCGATTTGCCTTCTTTGTCCTTAGCTAGGAGATCTACTTTGGTTGCGACGTCTGGATAATATTCAAATATTCTGGAGTCGTCTGCAGAAAGTTTTCTATAAGCTATGTGCAGCGGGGTTTCACCCAAGCCGTTTTTTTGGTTTAGTAAGTCTACGGCGCTCCCGCCTGCGTTGCTTCCGAGTGGGGTCTCCAATACTGTATCGCGCAGATTCATGGCGAGTGCAATATTGTTCCACTTGCCGGATTCACACGCAGAATGCAAAATGTTGTTGCCAGCTTTGTTTACCCGGTACAAAACGTGCGGATGCAGCTGCGCTAACTTGTTATAGGACTGAACATCGCATTCAATGGTTTTTAACGCGTGGGAGAGGGGAGTGTCACCCATTGCATTACTGGTCCCCCAGTTGACGCCTTTTGTTTCCAACATGGCATCCAGGTATTCTTTGGGGGCTTCGAGTACCATAAATGTTGGCTGATTACCGTTAGGATCCGCCGTGTTGAGGATATCGGGAGTGCAAAATTCCAGAATTGCCTTAAATGCATCTGGGCTCGTATTGGTTTTGCCTTGTGCGAGCGCATATTGCAACAACGGTTTGTTGTCAAAAATTGGACGGCACATCGCGACGGCTTTTTCTTCCGCCGGGAGCGCTTTCAACGCCTTTCGGACACCTTCAGCATTGTTGGTGCGTATTGCTTCTAACAGCTCACTGCGGATGTTGCCAGATCCCCCTTGCATTTGTTATTTTTCTCCGATCATTTTGATTTATGCAGACATTACATGCTAACGGATTACCACAATATTAATTATCTTCTGGAATAACTGCGATAACGCGGAAGCTTGGACATTAGCGAATTATACATACAGAAAACAGAGTAGCTTAAAGACTGATGCCTCTTGAGAAACTGTGCAATGGGAGTAACGTCGTATATGCTAGCTTTGGTTGACATACTACTGCGCACCACAGATGCTCTAACATTGAGTACTAATATCATGCGATGGCCAGATTAAGAAGGACTATATACTACTCCTGAACCGCCGTGAAAGTGCACACCAATGCGGATATACCTACCAACGCATGCAGCGCCGGGGGATATCATGGCACTCCCAAGTACGCTTGCCGCTGTTATGCGCGGCTATTTTACCCCACCACCGCGTTTGTCAGGCTAACTCCAAGCTAGGGTGCTCCCTTTGACACATACCATTCTTTACGATTTTTGTGTTTGTGGACAGCAACGCGGGTATCGACAACAATCCCATTTCCCATGGCTGCTCCTCCTGCAGGCATTTTCCTAAGCGATATCCCCCCTCCTGATATACATATATACAAAGGTATATAGAGGCGCGAGTTTTCAACGCCCGGGCCACCAGCTTCTTCGCTGATGAAGAATATCACTTCATCTCGTCCTTTGTGGCCCTTCAATTTGCGGTGTGGTTTTTATCTGTTTTTTCTTCTTTATACTTACGCAGCCCATTAGCCACGTGCGTGACTGCGGCATCTACGGCCTTGTATACCGTTTCAGCACTTTTTGATGCATTGACAAATTCGTGGTGATCTTCATGTATCGAGACGCACGCAGTAAACATGTGTGCCTCTTTTGCCATGACTACCCTTACGTTAATCTGCGGACTATCGTGCAAGTACTTGCCTAAATGGGAAGAAATACTATCTTCAACATAGGATTTTATGCTTGCTGTCGCCTTGTACCCTCTACATGTGATGATCACGTTCATTGCAACATCTCCCGTACACCAGCAACCATTATACTAGCAAAGTCTTGAAAATTCACTATACTCTACCTATATGGCACCTGTATTGCTAGCAGGTGGTTGTGAAATGGGGAGTGCTTCTGGTATGCTCACAGCGTCGGTGTTTTCTTACATGGGGTCTGACGACCTGGTTTCGTACGTTGCCCAGGTGCGCACATTTCCCATTCTTTCTGAAGAAGAGGAAAAGCGCCTGGCAGAG
>NZ_AFMS01000183.1 GCF_000215485.1 Anaplasma marginale str. Florida | reverse complement strand
TGAGAGGGGCCCATAAGGGTAGGGTATGCCAGCGAAGCGGAGGTGGCGAGCTGCAGCGATGGACAAACCCAACACGCGGAGGGGTTCTAATTGATGTGTTACCTAAAGCCCCGTAATGGGTATTTTATGTAGTCTGATAGTGGGGCCTCTATTGTTCGATCGCATGATTCATCCGGTTCATCAATCTCATAGCATAATTCATAGTCTTCTGCGTCGGCATCTTTGGACTCAAATTTTCCGAGTTTTATCCTGATTTTGCAGAGTCGCGCGGTAACTTTCTGCGTTATACCGGTTATATCATCCACAAATAGCCCTCTGTATTTTCTGCACAACTTGTACCGCGCATGCTCGATTATGGCATGCAAATCATCTGTGGAGATACCCTCTTGTTTTGCAAAGTCATAGACGGCTTTGTAGGCGTAACTATCTGCGGTTTTAGGATCGTCGCAATCCGCAGTGCGTTGCAGCCGTTTATTGTGGTGTTTTCTACAAATTTCTATGTACCTGTGTATGGCCTTCATTCTTGGTGCCAGGGTTCTGTAGGATGCAATATGTGTTTTGAGAAAAGCGTTTGTTGTCTGATTAACTCTATCTGGATAGCATGCGATTATGTCCTCTATGCCCGGGTTTATGGCGGATTTGTATGCATCATGGCTTAGGGCTTCATGCAAATTTTCATACTCACATGCTCTTGCTTTCACAAGTGTGAGAATATCCGACTCCAATGATTTAAATTGATCTTCCCCTAGGTGGGTGAGCCTGACAGACGGGTGCTTTGTCGTGCTTGACGATGTGCCTGAAAGTTCCGGTTTAGATTGCGTTATTTCAAAATTAATGCGTACTAGCTTTTCTAGGGCTTTACTCATGGCCATGGCCGAGCTTTTTTGCAATATGTTGCCAAAGTTATGTATCAGATACATGGCTTTTTTCTCTATTTGCGGGGAAATGCTCCTCAGAGAGATATTTTGCCAATAGTATTTGGAGAAAAGATTGCCTTCTAAGCTTCATTTCAAGAGCTTTTCTGATGTAGTCATGAGCGTTGCGGACCCGACAAAGCGGTATATACTCCTCGTATCTTTTAGACCTGATATCCAATAGTAGGCTGTTTTTACCTCTCAAGCAGGGAAAATCAGCTTCCACAGAGCTTTTTTTGTTATTTCCAGATATGCACACCGTCATTTGAGGGGTGTCAGAGTTGGTGGCATACTCCCAGCTGTGACCGTAGCTTTGTATATCTATTGCCCTTATGGCGCGGCTCTTTTTGCCTTGGATACTAATTGTAGGCCTGCTCAATTCGGCAACCATCGCATATTGTCCGTCCTCATCTCGCGCATTTTTGGCAGCTATAGAGATTTTTGTAATCGATGCTTCTGCAAATGTGACTACTCCCTTTTTCGCGTTTTCGGCAAAAAAAATTTGTATGTTATCGCGGAAGAATTTTCTTTTCTGTTGTATAAGGCACGCTGCGGCCATACAAGAGACGCAAACACATAGAGCGCGTTTTTTATCATTATGTACTTTTATTATGCCTATGGTTGCCGCTGCTGCAACTGCTGCGAGTAGCAATTCGCGGACTGGTAACGCGCTTTGAGGAGCTCCTCTTGTATCGAGCAAATTCATATTGGTTGCCTATAAGCCATTTAGCTGAGTACACTAATGGCTAATTCTGAATTATGTGTTAAATGACATATCTAATTTTATGTAATTTCATAGGGAGATTACGTAAAATCATAATTAATCTATGATTTATCATAATAGAATTTAGCTCTGACTCCGGCTCCACATAGTGCCAAGAAATGGCTCTATTGCCACTATGCCCTGCTGTGAAGCCGGAAATGCACCTCAAGAAATTGCACGAGCTACATCGAGGTGGATACTACACTCTGGCTGCAAGAGGTGCAGTCTTTGCATTGCCGGGGAGACACTAACTACAGATAAGAACCCGGTAAAGGCTGCGTCTCCAATCCGTTCAATCGTTCTATCTGAAAAAGGATAGTTTATGGTGTGAGAGGTTAATCTGGTGTTAGGCGATAGAGGCGCTGGCGCCCTATCATATGTACACCATTTTACGTTAGATATCTTGGCTTCGAGTAATCTTATCGCTGCCCGAGCATCTTCGTTTTTGGGCGCGCCTAAAACGTGCGAATTTTGTTCACGTATCTTTCCCCAATGGGATAGCAGCTTCGGAACAACACTTTGTGAGTAATATTTGCCTGCAACGCGTAAGTACACATCCTGCAAGTGTGAGACGAACACAGCGTAGGGGATGAACTCACCTCCTTTTTCATGGGTGTGTGTGTCCACTATATGTGCGACACTTTCCGGTGCGAGCGCCAACTGATGTGGCGCGTAGTCTGGGCCCAATATATTGCGCAGTTGCTGTAGTTTTTGGTCGTTCTGTAGAGCAATTCCATATGCCGTCGTCTCGGTAAAATCACTCAAAAGCACGGTATTAATGCGACATGGGTGTTTTGCTCCGCTTGTCTTACTTAGCGCTTTGATGGTAGAAGCTTCCGCGTCAAGTTGATATAGTTTTAGCGTATGTTCCGCAGTACGCAGTAGCTTTTTCCACCTTTCGTGCTGTATATCTGCAGCTTTGAGCCCTTTGCTCAGTCTAGGACTCGCAACTGTTGCGAGTGCTATGTAGTGTACCAAGCGTGTGCCAAGCGAGTCTGATGTAGACTTATGCAAATGCATAAGTGTTTCTATGAAAGAGTATACTTCTTCCCTGTCGGTAATTGCCTGTTTTTTGCATACTGACGCGCAGATGACATGCAAATCTATGACAAATTCTGTGTCATATTCGAGTGCGCGTGAGAGATGCCTTGGAGCTCCGTTGCCTAAAAATCTGCAATCACCCCATACCTCTTGTATCACGAGCCTCCAGAACAGCGCATGGTGTGCGGGATAATTGTCTAAGCTACTGCAAAACCTAATGAGCTCTCCTATATACTCAATGCACAATGCCGTGTCAGAATACACTGCGCGGCCCAGCGGAGTACGAAGAAAGAAATCGGTAATTGTACGCTGCATGCCCTCGTGACTTTGCTGAGCATATATGTCAAGCGCTGCACAAATCGTGAGTGATTGCTGGTTTACATGTGTTAGTTCCCTGCGCATTGCGGCATTCATATGCTCGACCATAGCGTGGATTACAGATTCTGTATATGTGTAAAAGAAGGCCTTTCTATAGCTTTTAAAGGGGGCGCTTGTAGCAACTAGCTTTATTATGTTTGTTCTACTATTCGTGCCAACTCGTGTGGTCAAGAAAATATCCCTGCTTTTACCGCTGTGAGAAATTGAAAACGCGTGTTGTGCGCTGGTCAGTAGGCGGGGCACGGCGCCGAAAGGAGGCATTATAAGCTTTAGCGCGATTTGATACTGTGACTTATACTCAAAACTGCGCTCATCGCCTGCAGACATTATGCGGAATTCCAGATTTGATATAGAAATATGCCCACGTTTAGTGTGAAGATTACCTGTACATAACCACAAGTTGCGGGTCTTGACATCTGAAATTGCAGCCAGGGCAAAAAGGTGCGCTTTTTTACCGCGGATTAGCAGATAAACGTCCTGAGGGCCGCCTGCGGCAATTTCTGGTGCCAACTGGAACCCATAGGCCTTGGAGGGTGCCGCATCGTGTATTCCAAACGCCAGTTCTGCACCTATGTAGGCAACATATGCAGCACGCGTCACAGTTTTACCCAAACTTGCCGCCTTTTTCTTGATTTTCTTTAAAGTAGTAGTGGGTTTTGTTGCCGATGATGCCACATCTGAGTTATGCGGAGTTCCAGCCACCTGAGCTTTTTGGCATTGGGCATCAGCTGCGCTACTTTCTTCGTCTACTCGGGTAGCTGCGCTGCACGCTTCCCAATTTGTAGGATATAAGCTATCCGCTATGGTACCACTACTTTCCGCACCGTGGGGTTGATTGCCGTCGTAATGGATAATAGCTGCGGTATCAGAATAATCGTCAGGAGTTGCAACATCGGAGTGTGCAGGGGAACATGGTCTTGTAATTTCGGGAGACAAGCGTTCATAACGAGAAGGCTTAGTGGCAGCACGCTTAGAAAGGGCATCAGTTGCGTGCTCGACCTTCTTCAACAAACCGTGCTGCGCTTTGCGCACACCAGATTGCAACTGTGTCTTTAAATTACCTGCTGTTCCGCGCTTCACAGCACTAGCTACAGCTTTAAATGACAGTGACGATTTGTGAGCATTTGACGCCTTGAATTTTGGTGCGTTGACGCTAAGCTGCATGGTGCGACCTGTGGTCCAAGGCGATGATTGCGGTTGATCATGTAGTGCCGGTTTATGCTCAAGCTCCCTTGTACTGGATTCCGTATCGCCCGTTTGTTGTAGAGCGGCAGCGAACAGCTCGTCGATGCCTAACAGATCGTCAATTTTTGGTTCGTTGTGCGCCTTCGCGGCACCATGCTGTTGCGCACTACTTAACGGGAATTGCGCTCCCTCTGGTAAGGGTAGTAAGTGCTGTTGTGCGGATGAACCTACACCCGAGTTCTCAGGAGCTTTTGAGCGTTTTGGTGCCGCTGGAGGCACAGTGCTAGAAGATGGGCCGGCACTAATCATGGTCACGGGCTTCGTCACGGGTCTCGTAGTATCGGTAGACGCCAGAGAAGTTAGACCCGACTGTGGCACAAGTGGAGGTACAGTGCTAGAAGATGGGCCGGCACTGGT
>NZ_AFMS01000184.1 GCF_000215485.1 Anaplasma marginale str. Florida | reverse complement strand
GCGAGCTATCTGGCTGCAGGCATTCTTCTCAATCCTAAAAACTCGTGGGTTGGTATATAAGCGCACACCTCTACTTCTTGAACAGTCTAGCCAGCACTTGATTCATGCGGTTTGCAAAATCAACCGCGCTATTGACTTCTTCGCCCTCTATGATGCAGGCCTGATCGAACAGAACATGCACCATGTTCTCTAGCAATTCGCTCTCCCCGTTGTCTTTGTATTCCCTGAGCAGCCCACTCAATACGGGATGCTTAATATTGAGCTCGAGTATCCTGCTGCCCTTGTAACTAAGCTGTTTCTGCTCTCTCAAGAATCTCTCCATTCTAATATCCAACGCGTGTTCCGGCACGGCAAGACACACGAGGCTAGTGGTGAGCTTCCGCGAAACTTTTATATCACTTACAGAATCCCCCAGCACCTTTTTCATGTAATCGATAAAGGCCTCCACATTTTCCTTCTGCTGTGCGTCGTCAGTGTCTTTTTTTCTCCTTTTTTCTTCTTTGTGCTCTGCTGGTCATCACCTTCGGTAAACTTCTCCAGGTCGCTCTCGTCCACCCGCGTCACAGACTTAAACGGCACCCCCTTATACTCAAGCACCACGCTAGTCCAAAAGTCATCCACCGGGTCCACAAGCAGCACCACTTCAATCCCATTACTGACCATTCCCTCTATTTGCGGGCTGCGCATTGCGGATTCAAGGTCATTCCCAGATAGATAAAAAATGTGCTCCTGCCCGGGTTTCATCCTGGATATGTAATCTCCCAGACTTATAAGCTCCCCCTCCTTGCTGTTGCTGCTATAAAACCTACACACGGAGAGGATTGACTCCCTAGATTCGGTATCCATTGCCTCGCACAGGCCTTCCTTGAGCACCGGGCCAAAATTCTCCCAGAATGTTTTGTAACTTACCGGGTCACTATCCGCCTTTTCCCGGAGTGAGGTGAGCACCCGCCTGGTCACAGAAGCTTTGATCTTCTCGATCACCATATTGTTCTGCAAAGTCTCCCTGCTAATATTCAGCGGCAAGTCAGATGAATCAATCACACCCCTAAGAAACCGCATATACTGCGGAATAACCTGCACGTTATCTTCAGTGATAAACACCCTATTCACGTACAGCTTCACAGAACACCGCCTGTCCGGGTGAAACAAATCGAATGGCTTCACAGAAGGAACGTACAGCAAGTTTATGTACTCTATAGTCCCCTCATTCTTGTTGTGTATTACCATCCACGGATTGCTTCCTATGTGCGAAATAGAGCGGAAAAACTCCATGTGTTCGCTTTCAGAAATCTCGTCCTTCGGCTTTGTCCATATCGCAACCCCGCTATTGAGCTTTTCCTCGGTGCCGTCACTCGCTATTAGGTATATCGGGTAACCAACATGGTCGGAGTATGTGGTCACTATGTGCTCAATGCGGAACTTATCGAGAAAATCGAATTCGTCTTCCCTGAGTGTTAGGATAACCTTGGTACCCCTGCTTACATCCCCTTCAATTGTTGATACGGAAAAGACACCGTCGCCTGAAGACTGCCACCTGTGGCCAACTTTCTCCCCGGCCTTGCATGACTCCACAACAACATCGGTTGCAACCATAAACACCGAGTAGAACCCGACGCCAAACTTCCCGATTAGGTCACACCCCTGCGCCTTGCCACCCTTGAATTCCTCCAAGAATCTTTGGGTTCCAGAACTAGCAATAGTCCCCAGGTTGTCTATCAGCTCCTTGCGGCTCATCCCTATACCGTTGTCCCGCACAGTGAGCTCGCGCCTGTCTCTGTCTACACTGATAACAATCCTCAGCTCTTCTCCCGCCTCCATGAGGCTTTGGTCAGAGCAAAATAAATACCTGAGCTTGTCACAGGCGTCAGAGGCGTTTGAGATGACCTCGCGCAGGAAGATGTCCTTATTAGTGTACAGGGAGTGGACCACAAGACTCAGAACCTTGCCCACTTCAGCGCTAAATTTCAACTCCTCGACGTCGCCCATAGTACCCCCTACTCCAACCAATCCAACAGCTCTACTCTACCTAGCCATTAGGCACGAATTTTTCAAGCCCTGCTCACATAAAAATCTAATCGCCATAAACTCTCAACAGGCTCTCTACACTACTTTTGACCTCGGGGCTAGAGGCCGTATCTCCCAATATTTCACGCATAATACTAACGGCATAGTTTACATCCTTGCGCCTAAGTTGTAGCACCACCAAAGCCTCCTTTGCTGAAGATTTGTATACCCCATCCTTACTCGAGGCAAGGTGCATGAGCCTGCTTTCAAGCTCAGGGCCAGTTTCACCCAAACTCATAGACAAAACAACACTCAAATACTCAGCCAACTCTCTCAACTCACGGGCAAGCCCCTTAACCGCAGCCAGCTCCGCGTACATATCACGCGCGGCAGCCACATCCTTCTTATCCTTCACATAGGAATGCGCCAACCTAAACTTCGCCAGATGGGCACCTGCACCTTCATCACGCGATACTTCCTCCAGGCTTTTTATGCCTTCCTCACCGGTACCCTTTAACGCAAAGTATACTGCGTCACCACTTCGTTCAAACATCTCTTCGCGACGATTCTCAAACAGAAACGCAGCCCCAGAGGCGCCCAGCACAAGCAGCACTAAAACAACAACCAACCCCCTAAATCTTACGAAAAACCCCCTGACGGCCTCTCCTTCCATTACCTACACCAAACACATACCTCGCCATAGTACTGTAGTGACACCTATTCTCGTAGTCAAGGTTTTGGTGGTATCCAGAGATAATGCACCGGATATTGACTCAGCAACGCGGGTCCACCGGGATACAAACAGCCACTGCAGCGCATCGAAGAAATATGCCAGCGCCGTGATACACTCAACTTAGCAAATCTCGCGTATTAGGAACAGCAGTGCCATAATATTGGGCAGAGGCTTAGTAGCAACCCCCCATGGCAACCCAAGAGCACGAGAAAACCTCAGCTCTACAACCGGAACTACGGTAAACCACATCGACGGGTATGGAACCGCCGCCGCAGACCCAGCATGCAGTTAACTAGCTCTGAGACCACTGATCGCGGCTATCGCACAAGTCATTAATAATGCACTTATGGCACAGGGGAGCGCGCGCCTTGCACACATACCTCCCGTGTAAGACTAACCAGTGATGGGCATACAGCTTCCACTTTTCCGGAACAACCTTGTTAAGCGAGTTCTCCACCCCTAGGACAGTACTTTCCTTGACCAGCCCTATCCTATTGCTCACCCTAAAAACATGCGTATCAACCGCGATAGCAGGAATTCCAAACGCGGAATTCAAGAACACACTGGCACTTTTCTGCCGACCCCTGGAAGGTCAGTTAAGGCATCAAAGTCCTGTGGCACTACCCCGCCATAATCTTTTACAATTATCTCACTCAGCTTTATTATGTTCTTTGCCTTGGAGTTGTATAGCCCTATGCTGTCGATATAACCCTTCAGCCCATCTTCCCCCAAGGCTAGCATCTTCTGGGGTGAATCCGCCACATCGAACAGCTTATCTGTGATTTTATTGACGCTAACATCGGTGGTGCGCGCAGACAGCACTATAGCAACCAGCAAGGTAAACTCATTCCGGTACCGCAGCTCTATGCGTGGGTGCGGGTTATCCTCCGAAAACCTACCGAAGAGCAAATCAACGTCCTTCATTATTCTTCATCACCTGAAGGCCGCTCTTCATCTTCTTCCTTGCTGCCATCAACCACAGTGGCCACAGACACAACTTTTTCGCCTTTTTCGGTCTTAAACAAAGTAACACCCTGAGTGCTACGCCCGACAACTCTGATATCAGTCACCGCTATACGGATCAGCTTGCCTTTATCGGTAATCAACATAACCTGATCGGTCTGAGACACAGGAAAACTGGCAACCACATTGCCGTTTCTTACCGTAGTTAGAATGTTTACGACCCCTACTCCACCCCTGGAAGTGATGCGATACTCGTACGCAGATGTCCTCTTCCCAAACCCATTTTCGGTTACCGTAAGTATGAATTGCTCACTGCACGCCATCTCCAAAAATTGCTCTCGTTCGATAGTGTGCTCCTCGAGCATTGGCGCGACCTCATCACTGACCACACCACTGTGGGATGCAGCAACCCTGGCTTCCACCGGAATCTTCAGATAAGATTCCTTGAGTTCAGAGCTCGCCTCTATGCCATGCAGCACGGACATAGAAATCACCTGATCACCCGCAGAAAGCCTGATAGCCCTAACCCCGTCTGACGTCCTTCCACGAAACTGCCTCACATTACTCACGGCAAACCTGATGCTCTTACCCAACCTACTGGAAAGCAGTACATGATCAGCATACCCGCATACGTGTGCAGATATCAACTGGTCACCAGGAGTCAGAACCATAGCGATTTTCCCGCTCGATGGAACGTACTGAAAATCTGACAGTGCATTACGCCGTATGTTGCCAGAGGCAGTTGCAAATACTACATCGAGGTTCGCTATGCCTACCTCGTCGTCACAGCTAGGAAGTGGCATAACACTGGTAATGGTCTCCCCATCGGAGAGCGGGAAAATATTCACTAGTGATCTACCGCGGGAGCTCGGCTCACCCAATGGGAGCTTGTACACCTTGAGCTTATATACCTTACCCACATTGGAGAAGAATAGCACGCTGGTGTGGGTGTCCACCACAAACAGCTTAGTGGTGACGTCCTCTTCTTTTATGCCCTGGGCCACACGCCCTTTACCACCGCGCTTTTGCGCCCTGTAGTTAGACAGTTTTACGCGCTTCACGAACCCGTTCATGGTAACCGTGACGACCATCTCTTCCTTGGGGATCAGGCTTTCCGCGTCAATCTCATCAACAGATTGCTCTATAGCCGTGTTCCTGGGTGTGGCAAGCTTCGCCTTTGCATCAAGCAACCCTTGCTTGACTATATCCATAAGCAGAGAATCCGTGCTCAGAATTTTGGTGTACTCGGTGATCAAGGCAACCATGGATTCCAGTTCCGCCTCCAGCTTGTCTTTCTCAAGCCCAGTAAGGCGCTGTAGTCTCATTTCCAAAATAGCCTTGACTTGGGGAACGGTTAACTGGTACATCCCCCCCTCAACAACACCAGTACTGTCAGACACTAGCTCTATCATGTTTCTAATATCCGCGGAGGGGGCCCATCTACGCTCCCGCAGCGCGGCAGAAGCTTCCGCACTATCCTTTGAGGATTTGATAATGGAAACAACTTCATCGATATTCAGCACCGCAATATACATCCCTATGTACAGGTGCGCTTTTTCCCTAATTTTCTTGAGCCTGAACCTCGTCCTGCGGACTATAACTTCCTTTCTGAAGTCAACGAACGTGGCAATAATCTCGGGCAAAGACATAACCCGAGGCTTATTGTTTTCCAACACAAGCGTATTGATACTAAAACTCGTGCGCAGAGGCGTGAGCCCCAAAAGCTGATTGAGCACCACCTGAGAATCCACCTGCCGCTTGAGCTCTATGGCTACCCGCACACCAGATTTATTAGACTCATCGCGAAGATCCGCAACACCCTCTATCTTTTTCTCCTTAACAAGCTCGTGAATCCTCTCGACAAGCTTCGCCTTGTTGACCTGATACGGAATCTCATCAATTATGATGGCTTGCCTACCCGAAGGCAGTTCTTCCGTATGGGTTCTACCACGAACGACTATGGTGCCCCTACCAGAGGCAAATGCAGACCTGATTCCGGCGTCTCCCATGATCACCCCACCGGTTGGGAAGTCCGGCCCAGGAATTATGGCCATCAGCTCGTCCAGGGTGATCTCAGGACGCTCTATATACGCTACACACGCGTCAACAACCTCACCCAAATTGTGCGACGGAATGTTCGTGGACATCCCAACAGCAACCCCACCTGCGCCGTTAACCAACAAGTTTGGAAACTCGGCAGGCAGTATTACGGGCTCCTCCTCATTCTCGTCATAGTTGGGACGAAAATCTACAGTGTCTTCGTCAATGTCATTAAGTAGAAAGTGCGCGGCCTCAGACAACCGGGCTTCTGTGTATCGCATAGAAGCGGGAGGATCACCGTCTATCGAACCGAAGTTTCCCTGGCTATCAATCAGCGGCACCAGGAGGGAAAAATCCTGAGCCATCCTCACCAACGCGTCATAAATGGCGGTATCCGCATGAGGGTGATACCTACCCATTACGTCACCCACAACGCGGGCAGCCTTTTTGTAGGGCTTGTTGTGATCATACCCAGACTTGTACATAGAGTACAAAATCCTTCTGTGAACGGGCTTTAAGCCATCGCGGATATCAGGTATCGCCCTGCTTACAATAACGCTCATGGCGTAAGAAAGGTAGGAGCTCTCTAACTCCTGCTCTATGGAAACCGGTAAAACGCCCCCGCTCATCTGGACAAGGAACACCACAATCTATAAGACCACCCATCTTAATTCCCCGAATCACCGAGGTCAAGGCAATTGTTTGCAGAACACACACCAAATTCAAGTCTGAAATGTGCCCCGCATCCCCAGCAAGCAACGCCTTGTCTCGGTTGCCGTGCGGCTATTACACCTCAAAGTATGGCATAGCTGATATACACAACATCTGAAACGCACCGTAGCGTATCACCAAATTACGCAGTTTAAAGTCGCGGATGGAAGCAGGTTACGCAACGGACCGTTGTCCCAAAGTAGCAGATTGTGCCGGTGTGACTGAAGCATAGCTGGATATTGTTGTCAATGGGGTGGTGCCTGTAGGTGTACCTCCACTCGCAGTCGATGCGGCATCTCCCCCACCCGTTGTGCTTCCTCTGGTGGCCGTAGGTGCGGACGCAGCAGCAGTGGGCCTCTGTCCCGGAGAAGTAGCAGATTGTGCAGGTGTACTCGGTGTACCTTGAATGCGAGAGGAGTCCTTTGCCTTAAGTGAACCCGCAGAAGAGGCTAGCGCAGTTTTTTAGCACGATCAACAATACTGATGTAATTCTCAACAAAACCAAGTATTTCACTTGGTAACTGTCCAAGTACCGCATTCTCCGCTAGTTGTTGCTTACTGGACTGTGTCGAGTCGTATCGTGCAACGGTGGTAAGCGCGCTCTTAACGTCTCCAGGCGGCCCAGTACGAGGCCTGTACTTTTCATCGATGGCACGGAGGGCTGTGTATGCTTTGCGGTTTATGTCGATAGCGCTAAGTTCCTTGCGTAGTTTGTATTGCTTATCGATTGCTCCCGTAGGTGTACCCTAATCTGGCGAGGAATTCTCTACCCCAGATATAGTATCGTCCGCAACAGTAACTGCAGAAGCAACACGTACACCACTAGAGTGGTGTCCCCCCATCACCAGCAGTACCATTCGGCATAGCAGTACTATCATCCATAACACACACCACACAAAGTTAAGGAATTAATAACATATGAGTGTGTCACAACGTTGTAAAACTCTCAACAATAAAGTACGACTGCACACTCCTTTACATCAAACTCTCCGCTATAGAGGAGGCAATTGTTGTGGTTGGATTTAGAATTTTGGTGAGGGAAAGGCTTTTCGCCTCCCCCTTCTGTCTTCAGCAAACTTTTTGGCTAAAGAGCGGCCCCTTGCGCTTGCTGTGCCGGTGCGAACAAGATATCGTCGAGCGTTGCCGATGGACCGGCACCTCTTAAGCTAAGACATGCGTCCCATGCGATGCATCCTGCACTACTCGCTATATGG
>NZ_AFMS01000185.1 GCF_000215485.1 Anaplasma marginale str. Florida | reverse complement strand
CAAGGTTATACTCTACCACTGAGCTACTCCCGCAACTGCAGCGCTCAATCATAAATGAGCACAAATTATGAATCAAGAAAATAAATTACTAAATTCAGCACCCAATCATGGGCAGAGATGAGGCATCGAATGGGAGCCTGCGCCGGGCAGCACACAGATATAGGCCCTATACGCCACACACTTTTTGTGCAATGCCACATTTTGGCCCAACCATGGGCACCACATCAATTAAGTTTGGTCACAAATGAGGGGCTTATCATCACCTCACCCAGGTCGGCTGTGCTTGAACACTCCCGACGGGCGATATGGCACGTTTGCACGTCTGGCAAAATGTGTAAAATGGCATGTGATGACGTACCGTATGTTATTGCAAAAACTGCGGATCTGTTGCATCATTAATCCGTTAATCTTTTGGGCCCTGGCGTGATTGAGCGTTATAGTCTTCCGGAAATGGTTACAATTTGGGAAGAGAAAACAAAATACGAAATTTGGATGGCCATAGAGGTGTTGGCGTGCGAGGCCCAGGTTAAGCTGGGAGTTGTCCCTCAGCACGTACTGGACGGCTTGCGCAATTTTGGGGGTAACTTCAACGTAAGCAGGATTCAAGCCATAGAAGCGGAAGTGAAGCACGACGTCATAGCATTTCTCTCTTACATTGCGGAATCCTCAAACACAGACATAAGGTATTTGCACTACGGTATGACCAGTTCCGATGTGCTAGACACATGCCTTTCGCTGAGGTTAAAACGGTCCTGTGACATTCTTCTGAAAAATATTGAAGAAGTCATGCGCGCGCTAGAGGCAAGATCAAAAGAAACAAAATACCTATTGTGCGTCGGCAGGAGCCACGGTGTGCACGCAGAGCCAATAACATTTGGGCTCAAGCTCGCAAGGTTCTATGCCGAATTTGCGCGTAATTACCAACGCTTGGTGAGCGCACAGCAAGAAATCTCCGTGTGCAAGATCTCCGGTGCTATGGGCAATTTCGCACATCTTGACCCATATGTGGAGGAGCATGTTGCACAGGCATTGGGGCTGGTGCCTGAGACCATAGCATCCCAGGTGGTGCCGCGGGATCGGTACGCGGTACTGTTTGCAATATTCGGTGTCATAGCTTCTTCGATAGAAAGAGTCGCCACGGAACTCCGTCATTTGCAGCAAACGGAAGTCTTGGAGGTGGCTGAACCATTTACGTCCGGACAAAAAGGCAGCTCTGCCATGCCTCACAAAAAAAATCCCATTCTGGGTGAGAATTTGACTGGCCTGTCCAGGATGGTGCGCAGCTATGTTATTCCCGCCATGGAAAACGTTGCGCTGTGGCATGAGCGCGATATTTCCCACTCTTCGGTTGAGCGGTTCATAGCACCAGATGCCTGCATAACCCTGAACTTCGCGCTGGTGCGCCTAGCTGGTGTTTTACGTGATATGAAAATTGATGAGGAGAGGGTCAAAGCAAATTTGAACTCTTCTAGGGGTGTATTGCTGTCACAGCGAGTTTTGTTGGCGCTGGTAGATGCGGGCATGAGCAGGGAAAGCGCATATAAAGTTGTACAGGACAGCGCAATGGACGCCTTGAACAGTGGTAGTGACTTTATAAATAATGTGAAGGCCCACAAACTTCTCGGCAAAATCTCACCAGACGTTTTAGACGCGCTTTCCGATCTTGATTACTACACGAAACACGTTGACTTCATATTCAGTAAAACGTTCAAAGAGCACGAAGCGTAGATACATCGCAGAGGCAGCACCAAACCGGGGATGGGATTGAAATTGCGTGTTGTCGTTGCAACGAGCAATGACATGGACGGACAAGTGACGTGCCATTACATAGCTCAGATGGTGAAGGGCACTGATGCCAAGGTGACTAGGCTTGCATGTGGCATTCCTCTTGGGGGAGAGATAGACTACCTAGACGAGGGCACGCTACGCGCGGCTCTCTCCTCAAGGTACGTCATTACCTAGCAATTTGACTTTTATGAATGGTACACGCCCCACCGCAGAGGAAACACCGCCACTCTTCCTGTAGCCAGCAACCACGCACAATTGGAACCCCGTGGCATGGGGGAGCGCAACCGGGGAAGGTCACCCCACTCTATGTGCAGCCGCCATGAGTATGCGTGGAGTCACAGGCCCCAACTTTACACAACCGGTATTCTCAGCGGCAGAATGTCCCCACTGCACCCACACAAAAAGTGGCTGCTGATGCCGCTTTGTGGCCAAAAACCAGGCCACAACAACTGATCTTGTGCTGAAGGTCGCCCCGCTCTATATGCAGCCGCCATGAGCAAAGCTGGGAACGAAAACCGAAATTATTGTGCGGCATCACATGTATTGCAAATGTACGGTCCAATGGTGGTACCCCATACAATACCCTTAATGATGGTGACTTTAAATAATGTGAAGAAGACCTGCGGAATTTTCTGGCAAGATCGCACAGAGGCGCCTCCACCACTCTTCCTGTAGCCGGCAACCACACACAACTGCCGGAGCCCCATTGGTGAGGGGGCGCAACCGGGGAAGGCCAACTAGATTACCTAGCGTTTTTCGTCGAGAGATTGTATATGTCTCACCCTCCTACAGGAGCGTTGCCAGCTACCACTTACTCCATCATGACACAACAACCAGCTCAGTTCAGCGAGGCATTATATGGATCTAGCTATATGCAGCCGCCATGAGCGCCAAAGCTGGAAATGCGAACTGAAGCCATTATGGTTACACGCAAACACGCTCAACAAGGGCAACGTCGTCAGCCCGCGCACGTATAGGCACCCAACCAGCAAATGTTGCAGGGTACGTACAGCACCAGGAGCCGGAAGAGGACCGGAATTTGTCGCTATTAAACAGGGGGCCCAGAGACGCGTACCGCCATGCATCACCAGAGTATTTTTCGGTAGTAGCCGCACGTATGTAACATCCCCACATGCAGTAAGAAAGGCCAACAGTGGCGGAAATTGTGCGCAGCCCGGCTGTCTGGCGCATAAGCCGCAACCATCGCGAAGACTAGCGCGCACACGCAGGATACAAGCAAAAACCCCACACAGCAAAGGAACGCACAAGAACAAAAAATCCGGCTCCCCCGCACAAAAATCAAACATCCCTATTGACTAAGGGAAGCACTCCGGCTACAATGCGGGTAACCTAATTAAGAAATTAATTGGGCAACTGGGGCTTTGTTCTACGGTCAATGCATAACCATTAGGTAACACACACACACTTTATCTTAGTAGAACAAAGCCACCTAAGCTCCCCGCTTGGTGGTAATTCTACATACTTCACCAAAGAATCGCAAGTGTTTTTTGTTGGCGTGTGCCTTTTTGGCTACTCGTGCGTTGGTGTTGTGTTGTAAAAGCCTCGCTCCAAGAATGTGTGCGGTATACGTTCTTCTGCTCTGGAGATTCTGGCCTGAATAGCTTGGGGCAACTGCTCCGCAATTTCACATCTGCACTCCCACTGGGGTGGTGCAGACTTATGCATCCACATATTCCATCCACCAGCACAAGACATATCTGCTTTTAGCGCTCAATCTTGGATGATCAGTGCAGGGCGCGCAGTAAATGCCTCCGAAAGCAAGGCGCAACTGCCTCGAAGTTGGCTCTGGTACGTGTTTTTGAACACCGTACAACAATGCGTA
>NZ_AFMS01000186.1 GCF_000215485.1 Anaplasma marginale str. Florida | reverse complement strand
TTTTTTGTTGTGGATCGGGAAGCTAGTATGTGTGGAGATTCCTGTAATGGAGGGGGAGACCGGCAGCAGCGGCAAGAACTTGCCGCTGCTGCTCGCGCGTCCCTCTTATGCTTGGGAGGGGTGATGCAGCAGCATATTACCGCTGCTAAGGCTCGTGCAGAACTCAGGAAGGAGCTCAAAGCTATAGATGCTGAGTGGAGGCCTGTGATTGCCCGTGAATCACTCAGGAAGGAGCTCAAAGCTATAGATGCTCAGTGGCAACACGCGATTACCTTCTTGCGTATATCTCGCGCTATCATTGGTAGTATAGAGCTTAGTAAGGAGCTCAAAGCTATAGATGCCGGGTGGGAGCCTGTGATTATTCACGAGGCACAGAAGAAGAAACGCGAGCGTGAAGAACGTGTTGCTCAAGTTCGTAGAGAACTTCGTGCTGAACTCAGAGCTATAGATGCTGAGTGGAGGCTTGTGATTGCCCGTGAATCACTCAGGAAGGAGCTTGACGCTATAGATGCTGAGTGTAGACATACGATTAAGCTCAGGAAGGAGCTCAAAGCTATAGATGCTGAGTGGAGGCCTGTGATTGCCCGTGAATCACTCAGGAAGGAGCTTGACGCTATAGATGCTGAGTGGGCACCTAGGATTGCCCGAGCAGAACTTGCCGCTGCTGCTGATGCTCTTAAACGAGCAGCGGATAAGCTGCAGGCTCTTGGTAAGATGGACACCACATCTACGCCCGGTACCGATTTGATAGGTGTTGTTACGACTGCTATTGCGACCCTTGCTGCTGCTGGGATGCAACCAGCACCCAGCACCGCTTTGACAAGTGTTGCTGCGGAGGTTGCTACACCAAGTACTGCTCTTGGGGTGTAGTGCTCAATGGAAGGGGGGGGATCCTCCTCTCCTCTAGTTTTGTCAATTTTGTGTTGCAACGCTACACGTCTGTGTAGCGTGGTTTCTTGGATGCTTGGGGTCCTAGCCGGTGGGTTTGCCTTGAGCGAACAGCGGTTTTGTGGTA
>NZ_AFMS01000187.1 GCF_000215485.1 Anaplasma marginale str. Florida | reverse complement strand
AGCAAGTTCTTCTTGGGCTTTAGCAATCCTAGGTCTCCACTCAGCATCTATAGCTTTGAGCTCCTTCCTGAGCTTAATCACAGGTGCCCACTCAGCATCTATAGCTTTGAGCTCCTTCCTGAGCTTAATCACAGGTGCCCACTCAGCATCTATAGCTTTGAGCTCCTTACTAAGCTCCCAACGACCAATGATAGCGCGATATGCACTCCTGAGCCTAATCGCAGGTCTCCACTCAGCATCTATAGCTTTGAGCTCCGCACTAAGCTCAATCTTAGGTGCCCACTCAGCATCTATAGCGTCAAGCTCCTTCCTGAGTGATTCACGGGCAATCACAGGCCTCCACTCAGCATCTATAGCGTCAAGCTCCTTCCTGAGCTCTATACGACCAATGATAGCGCGATATGCACTCCTGAGCCTAATCGCAGGTCTCCACTCAGCATCTATAGCTTTGAGCTCCGCACTAAGCTCAATCTTAGGTGCCCACTCAGCATCTATAGCGTCAAGCTCCTTCCTGAGTGATTCACGGGCAATCACAGGCCTCCACTCAGCATCTATAGCTTTGAGTTCAGCACGAAGTTCTCTACGAACCTGAGCAGGACTCCCCTTAACTATGCACCTCCCCAGGAGTGCAAGGCGCAAGCGAGCGTCCTCCGCAAGCCTTAGCTCCTCTGCAATCCTACGACCGCAGCCCGGACTTCCACCCCGCGACACAGGACATCCCACAGCAACATATGTCACTTCAACACGCATACCAATTTCCCGATC
>NZ_AFMS01000188.1 GCF_000215485.1 Anaplasma marginale str. Florida | reverse complement strand
ACCTACCAAATCGGTGCCGGGTGCTGGTTGCGTCCCAGCAAGGGTCGTCGTAACAGCAGTCGTAACAACACCTATCAAATCGGTACCGGGCGTAGATGTGGTGCCCATCTTACCAAGAGCCTGCAGCTTATCCGCTGCTCGTTTAAGAGCATCAGTAGCAGCGGCAAGTTCTGCTTTTGCTTGAGCAATTTCTTTTGCTTGGGCAATCTTAGGTGCCCATTCGGCATCTATATCGTTAAGCTCCTTCCTGAGTGATTCACGGGCTTGAGCAATTTCTTTTGCTTGGGCAATCCTAGGTGCCCATTCGGCATCTATAGCTTTGAGCTCCCTACTAAGCTCTATACGACCCTCTATGGTGCGAAGTGCCCTCCTGAGCTCAACCGCGTGTTGCGTCTCAGCATCTATAGCTTTGAGCTCCTTACTAAGCTCTATACTACCAATGATAGCGCGATATGCACTCTCGAGCCTAATCGCAGGTCTCCACTCAGCATCTATAGCTTTGAGCTCCTTCCTGAGTGATTCACGGACAATCACAGGCCTCCACTCAGCATCTATAGCGTCAAGCTCCTTACTAAGCTCTATACTACCAATGATAGCGCGAGATATATGCCAGAAGGTAATCGCGTGTTGCCACTCAGCATCTATAGCGTCAAGCTCCTTCCTGAGTGATTCACGGGCAATCACAGGCCTCCACTCAGCATCTATAGCTTTGAGTTCAGCACGAAGTTCTTTACGAACTTGAGCAGGACTCCCCTTAACTATGCACCTCCCCAGGAGTGCAAGGCGCAAGCGAGCGTCCTCCGCAAG
>NZ_AFMS01000189.1 GCF_000215485.1 Anaplasma marginale str. Florida | reverse complement strand
AAATTAGACGATGCACACACCACCCCTGAAGCCAAGGGCGTGGAAGGCATTAATCAAGAGGAACTCGAGCAGGCAGCTGAAGGTCTTGCTGCTGCTGTAAATGAGGCTTCTGCAGATGGGAAGATGCAATTCCTCAAACGGGAGGCCGATCTTCGCAGGGAAAGCCACCAAGGCAAAGTGCCACGGCTTGTTATCCAGAAACTACGGTACAAACGCCCATAAACGGCAAGGCGCCACAGGTGTATTGCGCGCCAAGTGGCACTCAGGAACGCGTTACGGGCAACCATTGGCCAGAGGCCTCCGGTCTACTATACGCCCCACTACTAAACATCAGCAAAAAATTTTGATAAACGCTGTATGTAGAAGGCAACCATTGGAGCCGTGAACATGAACCCGTCAACACGGTCTAATATGCCACCATGCCCGGGCACGATAAACCCGCTATCTTTAACCTTGCAAAGACGCTTAATGCCAGATTCGACAAAGTCCCCACATTGCGCAACTGCCGCAACTGCCGCTCCGATAAATAGCGCATGTGGCACAAAAAATATACCGAACATGACCGACATTAGAAGCGTCACCACTGCACTGAACGCAATACCCCCGAGGAGGCCCATCCACGTTTTGTTTGGGCTGATAGCGGGCAGTATTTTGCGTTTTCCTAAGCTTTTACCCACAAAATACGCGCCTGTATCGGTGCTCCACACACTGAGTATCATCCACAACAGTATAATGGTCCCATGGGGCAACGTGTATAGGTATACAGCAGAGGCGTAGGGCAACGCGACCACAAAAATGGCGGGAATGTAAAGATATCTGTGGCCACCTGTCATTTGGTGCCACTCAAACGCGGATACCATGGCAAGGGAGAAACACACCAGGTAAAACAAACACCCGCCAAAGTACATGCTGCCCAAAAACACACTCGCTCCCAAAACCGACGTCAGTATGCGCAGCAGCAGGCTATCATCGACGACCGGCAACTTGCAGCGCGTAATTTTTTCCCGTAGTTGCAACGCATAGTTACCGGCTTTCTTGCAAAACTCCATAATACTCATGCATCCCCCAAAACACAGCTGCATAACATCACGCACGACGCGGATACCGCAGCTCAAGCTGACAATAGCCCATTGGCCCAGTTGATTATACACACATAGCAGCCTACCTGCCATATTTCCTGTTTCTAGCCAGATAACTATCCAGCGCATCAGAAAAATGTGCAGCGGTAAAATCTGGCCACATAATATCACAGAAGTAGAGCTCGGCATATGCAAGCTGCCAAAGCAAAAAGTTGCTAATGCGTTTTTCGCCCCCAGCTCTTATCAGTAAATCGACGTCTGGAAGGTCCTTGGTCCACATAAAACTGCGAAGCGTCTCCCCATCAACAGACTCAACTCCAGAATCTAACGCCGCGTTCACGGCCTGTATTATGTCCTGTTTCGCGCCGTAGCTTACCGCGACATTCAAGTATAAGGCATCGTTGTTGCGCGTTACAGATTGAATGTCAGACATGCGCTCCACCAGATCCGCGCGCAGGAGTTTTAAATCGCCCACAAACCTGATGCTCACCCCATGGTCATCAGAAAGTTTGCGGAGCTCCGGAGAGGACAGATAGTTGGTGAACAGGCTCATAATGTCGCTAACTTCCTCAGTGCTTCTGAGCCAATTTTCCAGGGAGAATGCGTACAAAGTGAGATGTCTAATGGCATGGTGAACACAAGCCTCTACAACCTTTTTAGCGGCCAGCATACCTTGAGTGTACGCCTCTATCTTCGGTAGGCCCCGACTTTTCGCCCATCTACCGTTTCCATCCATTATTACGGCAACGTGTTTAGGCAACTTATGCGCCATAGCAGACATCCAAATGTGCATTTAGCCCAAAATTTCGCTTTCCTTCACGGAAAAGGCATCACCTATCTTTTTGATGAACGTATCTGTGACTTTCTGTATCTCCGCGCTTATGGAGTGGAAGTCATCCTCTGAAATCTCTTTGTTGTCCTGCATAGACTTTAACTTGTCTATTGTATCCCTCCTGATATTACGCACAGAGACTTTCCCCTCTTCGGTAAGCTTGCTGAGCATTTTCACCAAATTTTTTCTCACATCACTAGTAAGCTCAGGCACAACAAGCCTTATGGTGGTTGCCTCACACGTCATACCAAAACCGAGATTAGACGCATCAATGGCCGCTTTCACATCACCAATGACACTGGCATCCCACAATGAAATCAGCAGAGTCCTACCAGAGACAGATATACTCGCCACTGTGTTCAGCCGCACCTTGTTACCGTAATAAGTGAGGAACACCCCATCCAACAATGAAGCGCTCACTCGCCCCGTCCTGATGCCTGATATATCACTCAGAAACATAGAAAAGGTTTTTTCCATCCTTTCCCTGGCGCACTCTTTGATAGCGTCAGTCATATCCCCTCCTAGTCAGATATAGTTGTGAACAGTCCTCTGCCATGCACAGCTTCAAAGAATGCCCCATCCCTACCTAGATCAAACACTATTATCGGTACGGAATTCTCCCTTGCCAACGATATTGCTGCTGCATCCATAATCTTCAAATTGGACGATAAAAGGTCATGATACGATATTCTGTCGTACCGAACCGCGGAACCGTCTTTCTTAGGATCGGAGGAGTACACACCATCAACCTGAGTACCCTTGAATATTGCGTCGCAGCGCATTTCTATGCCACGAAGCGCAGCCGCAGTGTCTGTGGTGAAAAACGGGCTGCCTATGCCTGCAGCACATATAACCACCCTACCCTTCTCAAGGTGCCTAACAGCACGCCTCCTTACGTATGTTTCACACACAGCGGTCATCGGCATGGCCGATAATACCCTACATTCCACGCCCATTTCCTCAAGAGCATTCTGCAGAGCCAACGCGTTAATCACGGTTGCCAGCATGCCTACATAGTCATTACTAGTTCTCTCAAACCCGTCTGAGGTGGACGCACCGCGAAATATATTCCCCCCACCCACAACGATACAAAGCTCTACTCCGGACTCTTTCACATTTTTTAGGTCACGAGACAACCTGAGCACAACAGCAGGATCGAAGCCAAACCTTTTTTTCTCCAACGAATGCCTCACCCGATACTTTAAGCAAAACTCTAGAGTACCGCACACTCCCCGTGGCGGCACCATCACTTACCGACATATTCAAACGAAACCCGTCCCACAAGCCTGGCAAGATTATACAGCAACCGAACAAAGACGCAATCTTCCATGCGCAACTTCGCTGTGGTACGGCATACAGAAAACGTGAAGTACAACCCACAGTTACAGCATGTCGTATCGCCAACCAATAAATTGCTACAATACCGAACAGGTACTGTATTGCCGGTCACTCAGCAGCGCGTTGCTGCTTCACGTTACCGGCCCCACCCTTTGATTTATCATCTATAGCTTTGAGTACCCTTTTGAGCAGGTTTGGTGCGAGAATTGACAGGAAATTCACTGATATATCATGAGCTTTGTCAGTGCCCTTAACTTTATAGTCGATCGCAACCACGCCTCTGCTGTATCCACCTGTTAGCAACTTGCCAATCAAAGGCGTATTCCACACCAACTTACTGACTGCGTAAGCCGGCACTATTTGGCCACGCACATCGAAACTTTTCGTACTCAGATTTATCTCTCCCCCCACACTGATGCCAAGTTCCACCCCTTCAATCCACGATTCATCAAAGCTTACGCGGTTTTCGCTGTAATTGAACGGGACATTAAGCTTGCCAAAGTGTATTCCGCTACCATTGAGCGTATTACTAATTCCCTGCAGAGACGAGAGAGTTAATATCTGCGCAAGTATGGGCGCGTTCACAATATTAAAATTCGTGAGCGAGAACACGCCTTGTGTCCTACCAAGGTGACTGTCCGGGTACATATATATAGATAGATGCCCACCATCTACAGTGCTCAAAACGTCGATGGATCGCAGGAAGTTTCCTGCGTTTTCTGTGCTCACCTCCAAACCTCTGGGCCCGTATTCTATTCTCACTGGCGCATTATCATTGGCAAAATTTGCGCTCATCTTCGCGTGCAATTTATCATCCCCATCGTACCCCATACTGAAGAAAACCCGCTTTATGGGCACGTTGTTCTTCATGAGTGCATTGTGCACACGCAATTTTACCTCAAGCCCCCCCTGCTGCCGCGATTCGCCGCTCAAAAAAGCCCACAGGTTAGTCTTGCTGAGATCCAAAAACTTCCCGCTCAATTGAAGTACCAGGTTGCCATCTTTCGAAGACTTAACATGGGCCTGCGCATCAGTTTTTAGGAAGCGTACACGGTTAGCCACCAAGTTCACGTCTTGGCCAATATGCCCGCTCAATCGGATGTCTATGCCCTGCCCCGCCAAAGTTGCATTATGAACCTGTATGTTCCCATCCTGCTCCACCGACGCCGCAAACTTCAGTATTCTTGCCTGAGCACCTACTGGAAAGTACCCCAGTTCCGAGTACAAATCTATGACATCCAACACACCATTAACCTTGGTGTCGCCGGCACCGGAATGATTGCTGACCCAGTCTATAGTAGCCTTAGCATAACCACTGAGGCCAACATGTCGGGCCGCCGCGCTGAACTGCCTTATGTTATTTCCGGAAATATATCCTTCAAATTTACACATCATGCTACCGCCACCAGGATCTCCGCTCGCAACAAGAGTCATATCGCGCTCATTCATCTTGCCTTTAATAGTTGCTTCCACGCTTCCATTGTGCACAACGAGATCTAAACCCGCGCTGTGTACGTCAAAGCTATTCAAAACCCCGCGTACTGAAAGATCCCCGACCTCAGAGGTGATATAAACATCGCTGTGTATGTCAGACGTCCCAGACAGATTAGACACCTCAATTATGAACTTCGTGTTGGCAACACCCGATATATTTTCTGCTACAACCCCAAAGCGCTCTTGCCCATCCGCCGCAGTATATATCTCGCTGACATCACCAAAAGCTCTGCCGCGTATCTCAAGCTTTGCATCTTTATCGCTAACGTCCTTGATAATAGCAACGCCTTCAACGGCATTTACGCCTCTGAAGTTATAATTGCCAGACCGAATTACTAGCTCCCCCCTATCCAGCAGCAGGCCACCATCTACTATATTCACCGCACCCCATTTGTTGCTAACCGTAATGGTCGCATCTCGTACATGCGCACTGAACCGGTAATTGGCCACATTTTTTATGTCATTGACGTGGCCGTGAAAGGTCACCTGAGGTTCCCTAAAGGTGCCTTCTATCACGTTATCGCAGTACCAATGTTTCAAGTCCGGGTATAGCTGCTCGGGCCAGTATCTACACACCTGCTGTGTTTTAAGTTCATAACTGCTCACACTGGCATTAAGGCGGCTGTTTATAGCGTTGAAGTAGGCTCGCATCTTGAGAGCCACATCATCCATGAGGAGGTTAAAATCAGACAACAAGAGCTCATGGTCGCTGTATTTGGCCCTAACCCGAAAACCGTGCACAGCGACGCTATCATGCTCCCCATATGGAACGGTGCCCTTCAGGCTTTGCAAGTCAATGTCACAGTACTCTATCCTGTCATGGGCATCCAACACTACATCTGCGGCCCCGGAAATCAGCACCTTATTGTACAAGGGCAGTACACCGTCCAGGAACCTGATATATTCAAATAGCGCTGTGTTGAAGTTGTCGCACCTAATGTTCAGAGAAATCACCCCCTTATAGTGCTCAGACACCTTAACCTTAACCGATGATGCGCCGCTGGTTAACTCCAGTGAGAAGATTCTGCCATCGTATTTCGCTTCGGTCCCAAACGACAGTGAATCTACCTTCAGGCTTTCACCGCTCTGGTTACTAAGCAGCATACTCCCAATTCTAACAGGCACACTGGATCTGATCAGCATAAATAGCTTCTCCCGAAGCGCTGAGACCGAAAACGGCGGCTTGGCACCACTGACTTCCCCATCGGGGCTAAATGCACTCAGGTACACGGTGGGAATCTCAACCCGGCTGGCACCCCAGTCTCCCCATAAAAACAGGATGCCAACCTTGGAGTAAATGGCAACCTCGGGAATCTCCGTCTTCAGGCCTGATTTTTGTCTATAATTACAAGCCCCTTTGCTGATAGAAAGAAGTTCTCATCAGCTCTGCGCCAAGAGAGTTGTACATCTTGTATGTTAACGTCAGCGACCGGCAAAAAATTTGGAGAGCTTGAACTTCAAATACAGGTTTATAGCGCCAGTGCGGAACTCTATGGTATCCTTAGTACTGACGTGATAGTACAGCACCCCCCCAAACGTGAGCACCGCACCCACGAGCAGTAATTTTACACAAGTCCACACCATAGAGTTCATAGAATCTGGCAAAAGCCTCACAGCGCAAAATCATTTTGGAATAACCATGCGGCGCTCTACCTCGCCTCTAGCGAGCATATCAGCCTCTTCGTTATATTCGTTCCCAGCGTGAGCCTTCACCCACCTCCACTCAATACTATGCAGCAAAGTCAGTCTTTCAAGCTCTACCCACAAGTCAACATTCTTCACGGCGGACTTGTTAGACGTCCTCCATCCGTTCAGCTTCCATTTGCGAATCCACTCCGTGATCCCATTCTTCACATAGGTGCTGTCAGTATTAACGCACACGCTGCACGGCCCCGATAAAGCCGCCAAAGCCATAATCACCGCGGTAAGTTCCATTCTGTTATTTGTGGTATCGTCACTGCCACCCGATATTCTGCGCTCCCCTCCGTCACCAAAGCGCAGCACAGCACCCCAACCTCCAGGTCCAGGATTGCCAGAACAGGCACCATCGGTGTATATGGCAACCCTACTTTTCCCCATAAGCACCATACGTCCGTCATTTTTGATTGTATTCCAATACCTCACATAATACAATGACATTCATCGTTAGCCCTAAGGTCTTGCAGCTAGGAGGATGTTTGAGCGGCGCAAGTAGTTGTTTTCTGTGCTCGTGGAGCGTCACCGTAGTGCGCGTGGCCCACTGTTGGGGTTGGTTCGTCATCAGCGCGCGTTCGTAGGCGTACACGTGGGCTCTCTTGAAGTAATCACCGGCGTTGCTCCAGAATTTGGAGACATGCTCATGGCCCAGATGTGCATGGAAGATCGGCACACACCGTTCGTGTTCGTCGTACAGGAAGGCACATCCCTGGCGCATTTGGCAAAAACCCTGAAGTTTTTCGACCGGGAGCGCGATGTGTTTATCCTGCCCAAGTGGGATTCCATTCCACACAAGGGGGTCTCACCCAGTAGCCTGGTCATGGCAACCAGGATGAAGTGTTTGCTTGACATTTCTAATGCCAAGGCCCCGTACGTAATGTTAACAACCTCCGGCGCAGTTGCGCAGAAAGTGCTGCCGGCACACTCTGTGGCCAGTGCCACCATAACAGTTGCACCTGGCGATGGTTTGTCTATGGATGCGCTGGTACAACATCTGGTGGCATGCGGATATACGCAATCTTCCGCGGTGCGCGAAGTGGGGAGCTTTGCAGTACGGGGGGAAATCGTCGATATTTTCCAACCAATAGATAACAAGCCCACCAGGATAGACTTCTGCTACGATGCTGTTGAGTCTATCAGATGTTTCGACCTTGATACGCAAATTACGGATGGAGGCGCGTTACCAAGTTTGGTTATCTATCCAGCATCTGAAGTAATAAAAACCGAAGAAAACTTAAATCGGTTCTACACAAGGTACATGCAGCAGTATCCAAATCCCGATCCGGCATTTGCTGAAGCCATGCTTTCCAGGCAAAAATGCATGGGAGAGGAGCAGTGGCTGCCGCTGCTGCAGGCAGATGAGCTGTCAACCATTTTCGATTATGTCCCAAACGCAAAACTAGTGCTTGCTGAGCAGGCTTCGGAAGAAGTATTGCGGCGCTTGGAAGGGGCGCAGGAGGAGGATTATACGGCACAATCTGCCACAGGAAAAAGCGCTTTGTTCTTGGATTTACAAGGCTACATACAAATTACACGGAGCTTTCACAAGGCCATCTTCTGCCGCTTTGATGCAACATCAGAAAACAATCTCTGGGAGCATCAACAAGTCATATGCTCTTCCAGCAATATTGGCGCTGTGCCGAATTTCAGGTTGCTAGCACAGGAACAAAAGGCTGACGTATTCGCGGTGGCCGCGGATTATATTAACTCCGCCCATAAAACTCTAATCCTCGCCTGCTACTCTGAAGGATCACTGCTATATTTCATCGACAAGTTTAAAGCACATGGCATACACATATCCAGAGTGCATGAGTATGCAGGCCCTATAGGCGCGTTCAACGCGGCTGTGCTACCAACAAGTTGTGACGTTGTAACACACGACTTTATTGTGATAACAGAATACAGCCTGTTGAAACGTCAATGCGCGGCCGGTCGCTCCTCTGGCACGGTAGTCAGTGAAGACACCTGCCTTGCAGTAGGAGACGTAGTAGTACACAAGGACTACGGCGTTGGCATATTTAATGCGCTACGCACGCTCAGTGTGTGCGGACATTTACACGACTTTGTCGAAATCCTCTACCGCAATAACGACAAATTCTTCGTCCCGGTGGAAGATATAGACTTGATCACAAAATACGGCACCAATACCGACGTCGTCCTGGATAAACTCGGCAGCACCTCATGGCAGGAGCGCAGCGCCAAACTCAAGAAACGCATCAAAGATATCGCTCAAACGTTGTTACACTCAGAAGCAATGCGCGTACTTGCGGAAGGCAATAAGTTTCTTGCAAATCAGAGGTACTTGGACTTTTGCAAAGAGTTTCCATACGTAGAAACCGAAGACCAGCTCAAAGCAATATCAGAAGTTGAGGAGGATCTCGCCAGCGGCAAGGTGATGGACAGGCTCATATGTGGAGACGTTGGGTTTGGCAAGACGGAAGTCGCACTGCGCGCGGCATTTCTAGTCATCAACGAAGATCCGGCCAAGCAGGTTGCCGTAATCGTTCCCACAACCCTACTATGCAGGCAGCATCTTGCGGCATTCAGAGAGAGATTTCAAAACTACGATATCAACGTTCAGCAGCTTGCACGATCATCCGCCACGCAAAAGTCTAAGGTAAAAAAGGCGCTCGAAAACGGGGATATCAACATAATCATAGGTACGAGTGCGCTTCTCGCAGAAGATATAAGATTCCTAGACTTGAGCTTGCTCATTATTGATGAAGAACAACACTTCGGCGTACAACAGAAAGAACAGCTCAAAAAGCTCAGGAATGACGTGCACGTTCTATCCTTATCCGCAACACCAATTCCCCGAACTCTGCACATGTCGCTTTCCGGGATAAAAAACTTGAGCGTTCTCAGGACCCCACCCATGGGGAGGATGGCCGTAGATATTGCTATCATACAGTACGATGGCAACATCATAAAAACCGCAATTCTAGATGAAGTCAGCCGCGGTGGCAGAGTGTTCTTTACCTGCCCGTTTATTTCTGACATTGACGGCGTGTTGGCGGACCTACAAAAACTGGTCCCAAATGTGAAGGTCGAAGTGGCGCATGGCAGAACATCTACCAGGGCGTTGGATAAGATTATGAATGACTTTTTCGATGGGAAGTTCTCCGTCCTTCTGACAACATCCATCATCGAAAGTGGAATAGATATACCTTTCGCCAACACCATAATAGTGCACAATGCTGACATGTTCGGCTTGGCACAGCTGTACCAGCTCAAGGGAAGGGTGGGCCGGAGCACGCTGAAGGGTTATGCCTACTTCATAGTGTCAAAAAAGGCGCTGCCCGATTCACCTGGCATGAAGAGGCTAGAAGCGGTCAGGTCTCTAAATAGCGTTGGGTCGGGCTTTGCCCTCGCCCTACAGGATATGGACATGCGCGGCTTTGGAAATCTGGTGGGGGAAGAGCAGTCTGGCAACATAAAGGAAGTGGGAATTGAGCTGTATCATAAAATGCTGGAAGAAGCCATAGCAGCGTGCCAGGAGCAACCCCACATACAAGCGGGCTGCCACAGCGTAAAAGTGGGCGTAGACGCGAATGTTAGGATTCCTGAATCTTACATCAGGGAGCTAGATCTGCGTATAAGAGTGTACAAAAAAATCAGTAGCTTGAAAACCGCGGAGGAAGCGGATACCTGCTTTGTCGAGCTAGTAAACAGATTTGGCGCGCCACCACCGGAGGTCATGAATTTGCTGAATGTAATGCGCATCAAACAGCTTTGCTCCGCACTCGGCATACAAGAGGTCACGCAAGCGAAGCGGCACGTCACGTTTTCACTGTCGCAGGGCACAGCAGCGCATTCAGGAATGTTGAAGCACATAATAGACAACCACGATCTCTTTACCATATGTGACCACAGCATCAGGATGTCAGTACCCAAGGCATCACAGAATCAAATACTAGAGTATATATTGTCCCACCTTGTATGCATGGCCGCTGCTTAACCGCAGCCTCAGCGACATTACCCATGAATCAGCAGAAACCCAAATTGTCGAAACTGCCTTACTTGAAGCAGTAAATGACAGTAGTAAGGACGACCAAGCAATTGTTACTGACCTTATAAACGCTACAATAGAGGTGTGCACAGAGCAGACTAATACACTTGCGGGGCATACCGCCG
>NZ_AFMS01000190.1 GCF_000215485.1 Anaplasma marginale str. Florida | reverse complement strand
CTCCTAACCGGCCACTGTACTGAGGGTAATACCAGTTAGTGCAAGGGTGGACGTAGAGGTTTTGGGAGAGTGGTGATGTTGCTAAAACTTAGATTCTTACTCATTGCTGGAGTATTAGCATTGGGTATCTTACATGGTGTACCTGCAGGGGCTGCTGCTCAGGCGAGCCCTAGTACTACTGGTACTGAAGCTGATGATACAGCGACTGTTGTTATATGCAATGTTATACGGTTTGTGCAGAAGCTGGGACTACCCATCATGACTGGGGTGATACTAGGTTCTAGCATTATGGCTATCTTTGGTAAGCTTGCATGGCCTGCTATTGTAATGCTGGTTGTATTTACAGCTATATTCTTTGGTGCTGGTAAGCTTATGGCTAAATTTGCTGCTGGGTTGAGTGGTGATGGCATAGGTGATGCCAGTAAGTTTGACTGTTCACAGCATACAGCGGTCAACACCAGCCAAAGTAACCGATAGAAGATTAGGTGCTGCTGGGCAGTGATGGTGCAGAGAGCTGTGTTGGCATTGGTTGGGAGATGAGGCAGCGGGAGTTCGGAGATAGGGACTAGGTGCATGGACGATGCAGGTGTGGGCAGAGAGCTGTGTTGGCCTTGGTAGTGAGTTGGGCTGAGGTGCCAAGGGCAGGAGGAGGTACCAGAAGTTGGGAGATGCTGGTTACCGTTGAAGTGAACCGGTGCAGAGAGCTGTGGCCTTGGGGCCCAGTAGAGTTGGGCTGAGGGGCCAGGGGTAGTGAAGGACACGATTTGACTGTTCCAGTTATAAGGAAGTCAAGACCGGCACCAAACCAAGCTAAAGGTTAGGAAATGAAGTGCCGCGTGATGGTGCAGAGAGCTGTGGTGGTAGTACAGGGGTGCTGGTGATAGTTTCTGGTGCTGCAGGGGATCAGAGGACTCCTACTCATGCTGCGGATTATCTCCTTTTGTGTTCCCACAGGTTCACATAATTAACCGTACATGGGTAAATGTGCTGGTAGTGCCGGGAACCGCAAGTGGGTAGATGGTGGAGGGGCACCATTGGGGTGGGTGTCCTAGAATCCGAACCTGATTCCTAGTTCTACCCCTATATTGCGTAGCCCGAAGGATGCTGAGACCTTCTCCTTTGTTTTTCCTAATGGGCTGGCGTCATCGACTGCACGGTGGGCAGGGGTGTTGTCGTAGTTTGTGCCTAGTGTTTTGCTGGCAGTGCCGCCAATGAATGCTGCCAGGCTGGGTGTGATGCTGTAACTCACACCAGCCTTGACCTGGCAGGTAAGCTGTGGCTGAAATCGTTGGGCGGTCAGTCCTACAAAGCTTGCACCCAACCCTGCGCAGGCGTAGGGAGACATTCTCCAGTCAACTAGTAACCCCACCTGTGGGAAATCATAGCATGCACTCAGGATCGCTGAAACTACCCTGACCCCACTTATTTCCACAATCTCCATGCCCTCTGTGCTTGTGGCAATTGCCCGACCAATGACGCCTTTTGCGAGCCGTGAGAGGCCAACAATATCCGTGATAGCTTGATTCCGCTTGCTCTCTTGCGTGTTCTGTGCAGAGGTATCAGCGCTACCAGCACCGGTTGCAGCAGCACGTTCAGTTTTGGCCTCCTCCCCAGGTATGATGGCATCAAACTTACTTATAACCTTGTCAGCAAGCGCTTTGCTTTCCCACGCTTCGTCATGGTCTCTAATATCTTCCAAACGCTTCTTGATGGATCTCAAAGCCGGCTTGGACAACTCCTTCTGCAGCGCGGCCCGAAAACCTTCGACGTCACGCGTCGCACTGGCAGATATTCTTTTCACCAGGGCAAAAGTCGCACTCCCGCCGCTCAGTAAGGCATAATTTTGCGATTTGAAATCATAGTGCTCATGTCCGAATTCTAACTCAAGCCTGGTGCCGCGTACCACGCAACCCACGCTTCCCCTGAGGCCCAACAGACTGCTGTTCTCAAACCCCATGGCCGGACTCTCCGTAGATTCCCCCGCCCAATCGTAGTTGGCGGAAGAAAGCTCAGCAGAGCCCAACTTCCCAATGTAGGGCAGTATCGCGACGGTTTCTTTTGCAGCATTAAGCCTAAACCCGCTTATCTTCCCTATGGTGGGCCCGTACCCAAAACTCACGTAAAAATCTTCACGACCGTTCATCCCATGGGAACTCGCTGGGACCAGATAACCAATCGTACTCAGCAATGCAGCAGCTATACATACTACGGGCTTCATGACGCACCCAATGACACCGACAACCAACAGGAGGCTAAACGCCCCTCACTGCACGACAGTGCTATACAACTGTTAAAAAGGTCTTAAAATGAGTTGCATTTTTGAAGGGCTTGCAACTATGCCTAGCTAGAGAATAAGGATTCCGGGCTGGCGGGCCAAACGGCGCACACTCAGGTTGCCCTTCGTGTGCATGCATCATCAGCGTGGCACTACCTACTTTTTCAGCACCGAATTCACCACCCCTTCTAATATCATGCGCAGAGATACAGCAGTGCTCGTGTGCCGCAGAAGACCACCTTCAGCTATGGCTGCCTCGTCAGCCCCTGGCATGATGTCCACGTACTTTTTGCCAAGCAAATCTGCGTAGGTAACCGTAGCTGAGCTATCAACCGGAAGACTAACCCCCTTCTGTACGCACATCTTGACGACAGGCATGTTGTTCTGGTCCAAATGCAGCGCAGTAACTGACCCGACATTCACCCCGGATACTCTCACCTCACTACCCACTCTGAGCCCGTCAACGTCTGTGAAGTACGCGTGAATTGTATGACAGCCTTTGTAGAACTGCATCTCGTGCGACAATCTGTTGGTAACATGCGCTCCCAGCGCAACTACTGCAGCAGAAACGAGAATACCTACCACAACTTCTGTGATGCTATAATGTGACATACCAACCACTCACTTACGGACCCTATCACGGAAGGACACCGAGCACATCCAGCTACGCGTCAACACGGGCCAGCAACCGCTCGGCTGGGCGCCAGATGCGTTCTAGGCTATGAGCGCGCACCCCGGGACCCCTTACTATGTGGCCCATGGTGTGGATGGTAGGCATCTGGAGTGCCAGTCAAGTTCGGGATGTGCTGCCTATTTCCCTTCGCAGGCGGGAGATCTTCACTTGTATAGTGCAGCCACAAATGGAACCGCGCCGCCACAGTGGAAGGGTCTGCCTTCCCTCCATAGACAACCCACCTGCGTTCCCTGCCCCTGACCATGGCCGAATAATAACGGTTTCCAAAACTATCAACATGCACACACCGCTTGGTCAAAAAGCCGAATCCCAGAGGGAACAACACGCCACCAGCCACAAAATTCTACTCCTTCCGCATTGCCTAATTATAAGGTCTGTGGTATGAAAAACAATCGCTAACTTGGGTTTTCGACGGTTGGCAAGGGTTCCTTAGGAAAAAGTTGAATTTTTATGAGATGTCCGTTTTGTAATAGCGTTGACACCAGCGTGAAAAACTCCAGACCTTCAGACTGCAAAATGTCTGTGAGGAGGCGTCGGTCTTGCGACAGTTGTAATTCCAGATTTACCACTGTGGAAGAGCTTCTGCTCAAACCAGTGAAGGTGCTAAAGAAGGATGGCAGTGTGGAGGCTTTTGACAGGCAGAAGTTGCTAACGTCAATTATTTTGGCCACGAAGAAGCGTCCAGTGACTCGCGACCAGATCGATATGGTAGTCAGCAACATGTTCTACAAGTTGGAGGCAATCAAGGGGAGCGTCGTCCCCAGCGGGGTCATAGGAGGCATGGTAATGGAGAGCCTGTTTGCGCTGGACAAAGTTTCATATATCAGGTTCGCTTCTGTGTATATGAACTTTAGCGATGTAAACGACTTTAGCGGCATAGTAGAGCGCGTGCAGGAGGTTGTCTAGTCGAGGTGCACTCTCCGGAGAATTCTCTTGAATTGGAGGTGCTCTTATGTTAGCCTGGACGCTGATTTCGGGGGCATAGCTCAGTTGGTAGAGCATCTGTTTTGCACACAGAAGGTCAGCGGTTCGACCCCGCTTGCCTCCACGCGGGGCCGCTGTGACCTTGCTGCTAGTTACGTAAGCTCAAACATCTTGTGCAGGGCTTCTATACCGCCGAAGTTGTACCCACCTACGGTGACCTGTCCGTTCGGGTCCACACCCCCGCTTATAACCGGGAAAACGTGGCTCTGGTGTCTACACCCCTCTGTGGTAATGGAGTTATACAGCTCAATTGCTTCTTCGTATGTGTACTCCCCGGAGCGATATTTTGCGTTCACATTTGCGTGAAACCGAACCATATTTTCATACTCAACATTGATCCACAGTGTGTAGTCGCCTCTATGATCCCGGGCAGTAGATTCTTCTACAAAGACTAAGCGCTGGGTGTCGGGCCCCCACTGCTTAGCATCAAATGCGGACATTCCGCGTGCTCCTGTGTCGGCATAGCCGCTCTCAGCGCCGCCCTCTTCATCAGCATCATCGGTGGGTGTATGTGCATCGGGTCCGTGTACATCCGCCCGCGGTCCTGGCCCCAGTAACAGTGCGTCACGTTCTTGAATGGCCTGTAGCAGTGAGGGCTGGCCCATATGCCAATTTTCGGGGGAAAAATCCTGTGCGATATCACTGGTCTCGCGTTCGTCTGCATTCCTTACAACACGATATGTGGTACTATCTTCATCATCGTTACTACGCACCTCAAGGGAGAATACCTCGGGCACCACTGCAGCTAGCATTTGTGTGCGCCATAGACTCAGCGCTGCATCTGTGTGCACATCACGAATGGCGCCCCCATCGCGTATTTGCACGCTGTATGTTGTCTTGTCAAAATATAATTCCTCACCTTCCGGCTGCTCGAGCGCCTCTGGTGTGTCACCAAGGACGAGCACATGTAGCCTCAGCGAGTCCGGGTCTTCTTTATTGTCTACAATGGTAAGTTTTAGCGTAGCCTGATCAAGGTTCCCCAGCCATGTTTTCCGCAACCACTGCATAACGCGTGGATCGTACGTGAATTCCAGATCCGTAGCGTCCTCGTCCAGGGTCCAAGCGACCTCACCTGCCCGCACTACCAGATACAGCGGATGTGCATCCGATGCGCGCTGCAGCAAGGTGTTATGCACTGCACCTGTTTCATCATCCTGCAAATCCCAAACAAGTGCATTTGCCCGCGCGCTATCCACAACTGAGCGGTGAAGGAGTGTAACTTGGTTGCTGCCAACAATGAACACCATAAACCCGGTGCTCAGATGTGCAACAGGCGTGTTGTGGTAATCCTCGCTCAGGTAGTTCTCAGGTGTGGGCACCAGGACTACTGGTGCATGCCCGGAAGGCCCGGCATGGCCCATGTGCAGCGTGAAAGCAGGTTTTCCCTCGGTGCTTTCATATATTTCGTCCAATTCCCAATCTATGTTACTGTCTGGTATCACAACGGGTGCGTCAACGTTGCTGTACTCCCTGTCGAGGTCTTGGCCCTCAGCATCGCATAGCCGCAGGGCGTATTCGTCATCTTGCAACTGAACAACTTTTACGTACCTTGCATCAAGCACTTTGAAGAGAGACGGGCCCATGTAGGCTATTAGCTCTCCTTGTCTTGTGAAAGAATACGACACCTTTGGTGCAACGCGTGGGTCTTCATCATACCGTGCGGCGACTCCGAATAGGAAGGGAGCTTGCTGCGCATCGCGATCAAGATATAGCCGAAGAGTCTCAACTACGCGCCCGTTGGGTTCGTCTACGTCGTGTGGGTGCATATCTTTGGTATCAGGTACCTTCTGGGTTGGCGAAAGGTCGTCTGTCCCGTGCTCCCCACCAACGCCGGCGTGGCGCACATTTCTGACTTTTGCAACAAACTCGTTGACGCTCCTACCCACAATTTCATTCATGTTGTGCGCAATCAGCGAAGATAAAAACTCACCTTGCGCATTTGCACCATCGCTTGCAAGCAGCGTCCCGGTTGGTGCTACTATGCGCTCGCGCCCACTGGGACCGACTACAAGTGAAACTTGCCGCGACAAAAATTCACTTAGGACATCGTGCTGCAAGTCCGGTACACCTTGTGTGGATTTTTTGCCGTGGCTGTCTGTATGTGCAATCTTGATTGGGGCGTTCAGAGGAAAGCCTATTCTACTGCCGTCTTCACGCGTGATAGGAATTTCTACTGTCTGTGACCCTATCCTAATGCCCATGCCTTGCAATCCTGCATCGTATTTATCCAGGGCAACAATCCTCACGGAGTAGCTATGGTCATCATGATAATTCGGGTCTGAAATGCGTCGCATGAATTGCTCCACTACCCAAGGGTCTTCAACCACCCGAGCTGCAGGCGTCGCGGTAAATTTTAGCGACGTACCGTCAACGCTTGCATACAGCGGCTTGCGCTCCAAAGACTGAGTCCTAGCCCATGCCATTTCACTAGAATATTGCTGGTCAGCGGGTGTGAGTGTAAGCTCAATATCCTGAATAGCGGGCCCTGCACTGCTCGCCGAGTGTTTATTGCTCAACGATAGAGTGCAGGCATACGACACTGGGTCAAATTCAAACAGTGCGTATTCCCCGCTCAAAAACATGGGGCGGTCTGAGAGGGTATCATACCCATTGTGTTTCACCAGAACACGTCCGGATTCTGACGCTTCAAGCTTGAAGTATGGTAAGTAGCCCTGGGTGTTGTACACATCTTCCAAGTCTACCGCAACTTCAGTGCCATTGGCGCCAGCCACAACTACTTGCCCAGTGTTACACAGCGCGTGATCATCTTGCAAGAAGGTTGTGTAGTCTCCGAAAACATATGAGCGACCTACTGTAGGAGCGCCCTCTGTCGCGCTTGCGGCACTCTGTTTGGTAAAATCATGCGGTGTTAGTGGTCGCCCTGTTGCATCACAGAGAGCTAATTTATATTTCTCTTCCCCGTTTTCGAACACCTTAACTACTTTCAAAAATCTGTGTTCCGGTATCAAGGCGAGAGCGTATCCGCCTAGCTTGTTTATGTGAATTATCTCTCCATTTTTAGATATGTATCCTGATGTGGGTAGGGCCGGGTTTTCGGCTCCAGATGCGTCTTTTTGCACACGCAGCACAACCTGAAATGTTTCATAGCGCCGCCCTTTACCGTCCTCAATTCTTGCCCCCAACCCAAAAGGCAGTGAGAGCATCTCCGCATGTTCAGCATCATCTGTTGAAGTATCCCCAGTTTTATTGGTGGATACTTCACTTGGAGGGGTATGCTGCGTGCCAGTACTAGAGCGTTCCCCTCCATCCCTATTGGCGTCACCACCAGCTGTGTGTGGCGGCTGGAGATCATCTACTGGCGCTGGCTCAGGCGTCCTACTAATGGGTTCATCCTCATGGTGTGTTGCAGTGTCTACACCCTGCGGAAGTACCTTGAATAACGCATCGGCGGCATTGCGCACCACAACCTTATTTCCGTGCACAATCATGTGGGTTTGAAAGTGCGGGTTGTGGCTGGTCTTTTCTTCTGCAAACGAGATGGGCTCATGCAGTGCTTTGCGTATAACCTCCTGCCCAAGCATGCTATCTGCGCACAGTAGCGAGGGAGATCCCGCCTTTGGAATGTAGGCGAGCTCCAGCATATTTCTCGAAAAAAGCACATTACCATCATTTATCTCTAAGTAGTATACTTTTTCTCCCACAAGGGCGTACACTGGGTACAGCCCACCCAGGTCATTACGCGAATCTGTAATTGCCTGGCCCACTTGAAATTTCAGTGCTAGGGGCTGAGAAATCTCTGCCGGCTTCCCATTCAGTACCAAGGCAGCTTGAGTTAAAAAGTTCAAGTATTCTCCTGGAGAATCCACGAGTCGCGCATTGCCCGCACTCGGGTCCCGACCAGACACGTAGAAAAAGCCTTCTTGCCCTAGTACCAGCAACATATTTTGAGAAGCCAGAGCAGCGGCATCCGGGATAACCCCGGGGTTTGCTGGGGGTACTTCTACTGTGTTGTCATCGTAGTGAAACAGGTGGGTATAGTATGGATGGGCAGAGAAATCGAAATAGGCCAGACTCGAGGCGAGTTTACCTACAATTGCGTGCGCGTCCTCTGTAAATTTATGGCCAAGAACGGAGCTAACACCCGGGTGCCTGACTAATGCAATTGCCGGGCTGTGGCCTTGTGCGTCATACAGGTCTTTGAGCGATATTCCCTGTACATCACTGGTGACGAACTGTGGGTTTGCAATAATATCCGGCACCACGCCCCGATTTAGCAATGCTCGTAGGTCATCTGGCAGAGAGTTGCTACCCTGATAATAACGCGCTAAGTCCTGCGCGTCTGGTGTTTTGCCCGATTCGTTACAAAATGACAGCCTATATTGCGGCTGCCCGTTAATCTCGTGCAATGCGACTTTTAGGTAACGATATTCCTCCGGAATAACTACTTTATGCCCCCAAATGTCACGAGCTATCAATTGTTCGTCTTGTCCAAAGCGGTAGCTGCGCGTTGGCAGTGCGTGCTCATCACCGTTATGAAGCTCGAGCACTACCGAGTGTTTTCGCATTCCTGTCTGCGCGTCGAACAGTATCTCTCTAGGAGCAATCGTACCTATTACACTCCATTTCTGTTCATTCTGCTGGTACGCTCTCGGGTCGTCACCAACGAATGCGGCATCTGGGTCGGAGCCCACCACACCTCCCGTGCTGACTTTGTGCTCTTCCACACCAGGCTGCGGAGTCTGTGGGCTATCTGTGGATGTGCTGCCTGTTCCATTCTTGGAATCTCCTGCATTTCCAGGCGCATTTTCCGTCGCAACTCTGGGGGGTGCTGCCTCATCAGGCTGTGGAGTTTGTGGGCTATCTGTGGGTGTGCTACCCGTTCCATTCTTAGAATCTCCTGCATTTTCAGGTGCATTTTCCGCTGCAACTCTGGGGGTTCCTATCAGGCTGTGGAGTCTGTGGGCTATCTGTGGATGTGCTGCCTGTTCCATTCTTAGAATCTCCTGCATTTTCAGGTGCATTTTCCGTCGCAACTCTGGGGGGTGCTGCCTCATCAGGCTGTGGAGTTTGTGGGGTATCTGTGGGTGTGCTACCCGTCTCAGTTCTGGAATCCCCTGCACCGGCGGGGTATTCCGCACTGCGCGTCAATGCTTGCAGAGGATAGGCTCTGCCCGCAATAGGCTGCCCATTGACATTTATGTAAGGGAGTTCTCCGCTATCTGTTGCAGGGATGCGAAGCGCGAAGTTGTTTTTTATCAGCGCCTCAAATGCAAGTTTGGTGAGATCCTCCCTAAACTCTGGTACACCACTGCCATCAGTCTTTCCCGCGGCAATATGCTCGAGCGTGAAGTCGCGAAACAGCAGCAAGTCCCCGCCGTGTGTACGCGCAGGCAGCGGTATTTCAGCTCCCTGAACCGACACTGCAACATTGCTCAGTATACCTGGCAGATTCTCAAACTCATGCTGCACCTCCTCTGGAGACAACAGCGTATCGCCTACAGTTATCCGCAGTGCGTACCTTCCCCCAAGAATATCAAATGCGTTTTCATCTGCGTCTCCATCATCTGGCAGAAGATTCGCTTGCTGTAAAAGTCTCCTAGCCTGCTGGTCATTCCGGACCATTATAGCGCCTTCCGCGTTCCTTGATATGCTGAACGCCCTGCCTTCCACCACAAGATATAATGGGTGTTCAAGCAATGCTGACTTCACCGCGCTTATGGTTTCCTGCTGATACTTTGCGGGCTCTATCCGTACATATGCAGGGTATTGCAGTGCCGGCGAAAAGTACGAGAAGGTTACGGAGCCGCTGCCATGGTCCAGCATTAGCGACGCGTACTCGCTGTTCAGCGCGCCCACTGTAGTTTCTGGAGTCATCGCAGGCAATGGTTCAAACGGTTTCAGGGGAAACATGTGCGCTGCAGATACGTCTTCACCAAGACGGCCAAGCGCGAATGAGGGTTGGTTCCCGTCTGGTTGCGCCAAGTCCTTTAAATCTTGCGAAGCGACGTATTCTACGTTATCGAGCGCGCTGTTATCAGCGGCAAGTCTTGCCATACTGGTGACTGTAGGAGTATTTGCACGTTCTAGGGCACTTAAAATACTTGACGTGTCACGCACGTCCTTACCTTCTAGGGGATTGAAATCCCTGACAGTGAGCAATTTTCCGTTCCGATCACAAAAACGCAGCACATGCCTTCCCTCGTCTTGGACTACCTTCAAAAATTGGTATCTGGGCGGGATCGACAGCGCGTAGCCGTGATTTTCATATATTATGTTGTACGTACCCAGGTAATAGTACCGTGATGTAGGGAACAAGACCGGGTGTTCGCCGTCTATTGCAGCCACAGAGTACAACTCTGACCCATTTTTGGAGGATATGAGCCCTCCAGGTATTATGCGAATGTCTTGATCTGCGTCTCGTTGCCCGATAATTGTCATGCTATCCTCAATAAGGGTAAGAACCAAAAGCCGGGAATTGATAGGGAATTCACATTAAAAATGAGTGAAGCGCGATTGTGACCCATCTGCCAGGAGCCTCTAAGCGAAAAAGAGGGAGAACTTTTAAATCTGCCACTACCACGCCAAAACACCACATATAGTAGCCTAGCCATGCTGGCGCGGGGAAAGCCGCTACAGTACGCACATTGCATAGGTTAAGAAATTATTTTCTATTGACTCTTCTAAAAAATTGTGCTCTACTTCCCCTCTTTTTTATTCTTAGGGGTTTTTATGAGAACGTCAGAGCGATGCCCTTTGAGGGGCTCCCCCCAGCCTCCGCAGACCGTTAGAACGTGTAACCCGGCCTGCCCCGTCGCTGCTGCGGGCGGTAAAGCGGTTTCGTCGTTTGCTGAAGTAGAGAGGGGTTTTCACAATAAGTTCAATGTACAGTCTGAACTTCTGGAGCAGTTGCAGCTCAAGCTTGCCGTACACAGTACGGACCCGCTTGCAGATGCAACGAAGCAATATGTAGAGCGCACACTCAAGACTACGCTTGAGGTGTTCCATGCAAACTTCGCGTTGGAACCGCATAATACTCCGCAAGAGCTTAATATATATGTATTTGAGCATAAGCGGGAATTTGATGCTGCACTAAGGAGCTTAGGCATCCATAGCAACATAGGTGGCATAGCATGGCCCTCTGACAATAGGATTTACGTATACAAGGAAGGGAAAAATAGGGTTGCGAACTTACCTCACGAACTAAGCCACCTTCTGTTTGACTACGCTATTTCCAGTCGCTACGGATCCCACATCGGGGTGGACATCCTAAACGAGGGTGTGGGTGAGTATATACAGCACAGTGTAGAACACGGCCACGGGGTAGACTTAGACATTATGAGAAGGGCAGATCGTGTATTGCAGATGTTTAAGGATGATCCTCAACTGAGCAGTACAAAAAATCTGGACGGCATCATGGCCATCATCGATGAGCACACAACGCAAGCCGAGCCAGAAAAGCAAGACTATAGGTACACAACTTTAAAGTACGATTTAGGCGCAACACTCATTCACTATCTGCAAACGCATAACCCTCATGCGTTGCGGGAAAGCTTCAGGAATTCTGCAACCGCACCTTACAATCCGCATGGTGAGTACACTGATCAACTGGCATCCGCAATGGTAACTATAGATCCGTTCAACCTCTTGATGCACTTACCAACCGGGTTTGAAAAGTGGCTGAACGAGAATGCCACAGAGCAATTTGCAAACCGACACAATGCATTGTTTGTGCGCAGACATTCGCTAATTGGGTTTGAAGACAAGATAATTGACGGCGAAGTCAAGCAGGTCAAGGTTTTTGATGCGCACCTTGAAAACAGCCGAGGAGGGATTGTAACAACCCTTTCCCCGGTTGGGCACATTGGAGTACACGATACGATATGCGCAATCAACCCATATTCTGGGGACGCACTTAACATACAGTATGACTACCACTTTTTGAAGCCTGTGATCGTGGAGGGGGTGCGTAAATATACATATTGTAATGCGCAAGGTGAAGATTATCTGCTGGGTAAGTATTACAAAAATGTCAGCAATATCTCTAGAATTATGACCAAGTATGACCGTGAGACTGCTGAGATACGCGAGGCCGTTGTTAGGGCGGAGAAGGCATATGGCCAATACGTGCAGGCGCAGGATGCGCATTCAGAACACGCTCTGCGTGAGGCCATAGAGCATGCATCCGTCATGCTAGACAGGGGGCTAAACAGCATTCCTGACAGCATACCCCACATGGACTTTGTGACAATTGCTGGTACAGAGTACGAAAACCGGGGTATCAAGTTGGATGTGCGAACAAAAATGCTGGGGGCGGCATATTCAGAATATGTTACCAAGCGTGCGTACGCACTCGCGGCGGGCTACGTAAATTCGGCAGAGTCGTTGATGATTAGCAAAGCTCTACGGCACCTTGTGTACATTGATCCTATAAGGATGAGGAGCGCTGACCCGTCCACGCTTAAGGAACTATGGCAATATCCAAGCGGTACTGTTTTATCTCTGGAAGCAACCGGTAAAGGAGATGTGAGCGGTGTATCTGTGTTCCTGCCAGGGGGCAAAAAGGTAGCTGAGCTGCCGAGTGATAGCGAGGCTTTTGTTGTGTACGAAGACATGCACTCAGGATTCAGAAACTTTATTACAGGTGACGGGCTCAAATCTGTATACACCACGTACTCTGAAGCTCCAGTTGCGGTGGTAACGTTGGATGAGCATGGCAACAAGGTTTCCCAATTTGTGCGCGGTACAGTAGCGTCTGATGGGGAGTCGAGTGTTGTGGTTAGCTTGAATAAATTCTTGGATCCTAAAATCCTAGCACTCAGCGGGGATGATAAGCTTACGGTGTCTCAAGGGGTTAAGATAGAACCTGCTGTTGACGCTTCAGAAGCTAGTTCCGGCACAGTGGCGAGGAAAGGCACTGCTGTTGATGATAGAGGTACAGACAGAACAAGCGATGATACGTACGATGCTACTGTGTACTCAAACAACGAGATGATCGTACAGCGACTATCCCGTCTCCAGTTTTACATGCGTGAAGAGCGTAGGGGTGAGAACGGTGATATCATCGAAAACCCTGCATTTTTCATCAGGGATGTGGCTGCAAGTAGGGTGCTGCAGTTTCCTGACAGTATAACACACCTCAAACTTGTAAGGACAGAAAATGGCACCACTAGGCTTGTTCCCTGCACGAAAGATGGGGACACAAACCCGCCCGGCATGCCGTACAACACAAAGGGTTATACGTACATTGACCCAATTTTCGCGTATCAAAGAATCGAAGCGGACTGGATTGCTAAGCACGCAAAGTTGGATCTCATAGATTTCACAAGATACGCCGATGGCACATTGTTCAAGTTGCGGTGGAATGTGGATGATCCGCAGCTACCCAGGAATGCACAAGGCGAAATAATCCGGGTACATGACCAGTCGTACTTTGCCAGAGCTGAGCTCGTTTACGAGCCAGAAAACGTAAAGATTGGTGAGCTTTCCAGTGCTCCCAGCTTCTTCCAAGGAGATATCTTCCTTGCATTTGACCCTAACTACAGCCACAGTGACTTCGTTTCCTCTTTGCATGAACAGGAAGTCGAACTACAAAATGGTGGCAATGGCACGCAACGCGTATCATTGACTGGCAAGGGAGACCTGGGCACCGACAGCGGGTTTAGCGACTACTACTCTTTCATGCAACGCCAACAGGGTGACAGCCCGGAATTGGTGCAAGAAATACACAGACGTGCTGGAATAGTGGAAGATGCCTCAGCAGATCAAGCTGCAATAAATGCTGCGCAAATGTCAAAAGTCGATGCAAGCCAGCACGATTTGCAACAACTGCGTGGTGCGATGTTGTACTTGCTGGCCAGTGATAGGGTTGTGAACGGCCAAAAGGTGCACGAGCATGATTTTTTCATTGCTAACATAAATGAGGGGAGTTACTTCCAGTTGCCACGGGCAATTACACACCTGAAAGTGGTGACCCACAATGGACAAAAGCACCTAGTTCCTTCTACTGCAGATGGGTTGGAAAACCCCAAGGGCATGCCTCAAGATTTGGGTGAGCATAGATACATCAGCTCTGTTCTTGTGCATGAAAACGCGGTAACCGACCACACGCCGAGAATTCCCGTGACCAATGTGCTTCTGACTGACTTGAATAAGTACGAAGATGGCACTCTGCTGGAGATTCGTGACAGCGGAAACATATCTTACGCCGGCATAGGTGCAACTGGGGATGGCTACTCCGAAACTGTACACTTGTTTGATAAGCACGGAAGCGAGGTAGGGGTGCTATCCAAACATCCACACCTGCTGGTCGGCAAGGTCGCGTTGGGCATCGAGGGGGGAACCTACCGGGGCAGTCGACCACGGCGTGCATGGCACTGCAGGCACTGCAGAGTCTGGTGTGGTAAATACACGTAGCGCTCATGATGACGCATTAGACGACTTCCTGAGGGCTAGGCATGACAGCATACGCGCGGATAGTAGCAATGTTGTGAAAGTACAGCGCACCACACGCAGTCAGGATGATGTCGAGATGGAGAGTAGCATGTTATCAAGCTCCACATTCCCCCACACAGATCCACACATAGCCAATGTGGGAGTGCGCGGTGGTACGCCCCATCGGGATCACACCGACGATGCACTTATTGACAGTGTGGCGTGGAACACACACTGCAACGGGGGCACTCAGTGTCACACACACGAGCATAACCTACTGCCGCTATAGTAGGCACACATACTTCCCCGGGGGCGCAAGCGCGCCTCTTCGGGGGCATAGCTTCAGGCTACCGTCACGTGCCACAGCGCGTGACGCGCCTGCTGCTTCACCGAACCTTATGGCATATCTCGGAGCTTCGCCGAGAACACAATGACCACATACAGAACACAACTGGAAAAGGCTAAGGTACCGAGGGCTGCGTAACCCTGCCGCCATAACAAGCGAACGATGCAACGTTCATAGACTCACAGTAGAGCCCTACTTGGTGTCAGGCTCCAGCTTGCGCGCCTCGTCCGCAAGCATGACGGGGATTCCATCGTGCACGGGGAACGCGAGACCCGCATTTTCGCTTACCAACTCGCAACTGTCGGCATCGTAATACAACTCACCGCCAGTCAACGGGCACACCAAAACCTCTAGCAATCTTTTATCCAACAACTACTTCCACCCCTCTTCGTCTGCAATCAACACAGCCTCCGCAAGATGCTCCTCAAGGTCTTGCAACGGCAGCTCACTTTCCCGAAACTCGCCCCAAGACCGCAGGACGCTGGAGCACTCAACTCCCTGCACTATAGGATACTCCTGATTGACATCTGCATATATCTTCTGCGCCTCCGCGCTTGACAGAAACTCCAGCAGTCTAACTGCGTTTGCGAAGTTCCTTGCATGTTTTGCTATGGCTCCCCCACTAATGTTTACCATAGCGCCTTCCCCCTCCCTTTGATTGGGGAAAAACACAGCCAGCTTTGACGCGGCATCTTGGTCAGCCTTATTGCTGGAAGCGCTGACTCTACCCCAATAGTAGCTATTTACTATCGCGATCCCGCCCTCGCCGGCGGCCGCTGCGTAAATCTGGTCAGTATCTCCTCCGCTGGGCTTGCGCGCGAAGTTGGCGACCAACCCCCGGACCCACTCCCGCGTTGCCTCAGACCCATTGCTTGCTATCATGAACGCTATCAGCGACTGGTTATATGGGCTGCTTGACGATCTGACCAAGATCTTGCCCCTCCACTTCGGGTTTGCAAGATCCTCATAGGTGCTCAGATCCCCCACATCAACCAACGCCTTGTTATAGACCATCACCCGGGCGCGCTTTGTGAGCCCAAACCAATATCCCTCGGCATCCCTGTACCTTGCCGGGATGACCTGCTCAAGGACGTTAGAACGAACTGCCTGCAATAGCCCCCGCTTCTTCGCCAGTATGAGGTTTACCGCGTCAGCCGTGAGAAAGACATCGGCCTTGCTGTACATGCCTTCGCTCTCCATACGAGCAATCAGCTGCGCCGCTTCGTCGTTTATATACTGAACCTTGATCCCGGTCTCCGCGGTGAACTTTCTGAACAGGTCGCGCAACAGCTCTTCCTTGCGGGAAGAGTATACGTTCACCACCTCACCCTGACCGGACTGGTACCTGTCATACAGGAAGCCTATACCCAGACCTACTGCCAGGGCACACAGCAGCACTCCTACCACCCTCATACTGCAACCATCACCCAGGCATCGGGTCATATGATATGGGAACCAAAAAGTAAATCAAGGCAAATCTTTACAATAATCGCGAACAATAAAGGTGCGGCTGTGCAACTACGCGTATTAAGAATGGCTGAGTGCAGGGCGGCTTTCTGAGTTGGGATTAGACAGGAAACGAATCCGGCAGTGCAATCATCCCGGCTGCCGCCTTTTTAGCACACCCCCTCGCCACACCGGTCTACCACGCCTCTGCCCCACACAACGCGGCCTCATCTGTAAATTTAACTTGGCACCAACTTCCTGCCCAGCGGACACGCCCGCACATTACCCAAATTTACAATACAGATAAGCCAATGTCCTCTCATCACCGTTCTCCCTCGAAACATCACTCACACTTCCAACTCTACTGGGCACCAACACACTTGAAGTTCTTGGTACCACCGACATAACAAAGCCACTATCTATAAACCCCTGGCATCCCAGTCTAACTTGGCACGACCACCACAGCTCTCTGCACCGGTTCACTTCAACGGTAACCAGCATCTCCTAACCAAGGCCAACACAGCTCTCTGCACCATCACTACCCAGCAGCACCACTGCTACCTTTATGACTGGCACAGTCAAACTTACTGGCATCACCTATGCCTTCACCACTAAGTCCGGCAGCAAATTTAGCCATAAGCTTACCAGCACCAAAGAATATAGCTGTAAATACAACCAGCATTACAATAGCAGGCCATGCAAGCTTACCAAAGATGGCCATAATGCTAGAACCTAGTATCACCCCAGTCATGATGGGTAGTCCCAGCTTCTGCACAAACCGTATAACGTTACATATAACAACAGTCGCTGTATCGTCATCCTTAGCAGTCTGAGTATCAGCCCCTGCAGCAGGTACACCATGTAAGATACCCAATGCTAATACTCC
>NZ_AFMS01000191.1 GCF_000215485.1 Anaplasma marginale str. Florida | reverse complement strand
CCTCCATGCACCCTCAAGATGACCACGCGGGACACTGCATACGACGACGAGCCAAGAATTATCTCTCCCCCTTCCACGGGGAAATAGCGTCAAAATTACGAAAGTCCTGCTGCAAATTCACCGGCTGATACACTACTTGTTTTTTTTGCAGGTCGTACCTAACCTCATCGTATCCGGTTAGAGGGAAATCTTTCAACATGGGGTGCCCAGTAAAGCCATAGTCAGTCAGGATTCTCCGCAGATCTGGATGTCCGTCGAACACGATGCCGTACATATCAAACACCTCACGCTCGAACCACCCTGCAGACCCGAACACCGAAGTAACAGATGGAACATTGTGCCCCTCGACCAGAGGCACTTTACAACATATTCTGGCATTAAACGCCACGCTCAGCAGCATATACACCACGTCAAACCTGGCTTCCCGGGCTTGATAGTCTACGGCGAATATGTCGGTCAAAATTTTGAACTTGCTCTTCTCGTCATCCCGTAATGTGGTAATACACTTAAGTAAATCTCCGGCTTCCAGCCGGCATTCTAATACCCCGTCGCTTCTGACCGCAACCTCCCGCTTCAGGATTTTACCTACGTGCTTTGTTACATGTTCTACACTTTGCTGCATGGCCCCTACGCCCCCCTCACTCCGGGGTTACCCCTTATTATCTTCTGCTGCAAACACAAAATCCCGTAAAGCAGTGCCTCTGCGGTTGGCGGACAGCCTGGAACATAGATGTCCACGGGCACTATGCGATCACACCCACGGACGACTGAGTAAGAATAATGGTAATATCCGCCACCGTTGGCGCAACTCCCCATCGAGATGACGTACTTAGGTTCAGCCATCTGGTCATACACCCTGCGCAGCGCCGGTGCCATTTTGTTCGTTAAAGTTCCAGCGACTATCATAACGTCTGCCTGCCTGGGGCTGGCCCTGAACATAACGCCGTATCTATCAAGGTCATACCTGCTGGCCGCTGTGTGCATCATCTCAACCGCGCAGCAGGCGAGGCCGAACGTCATGGGCCATAACGACCCACTGCGGGACCACCGCACCACGCTGTCGACCAAATCAGAGAATTTGGTGACGACAAAGCCACGGTCCTTATAGCCCTGCCACAGTTCCTGCTCCAGAACTTGGTGTTGCTGGTTTTCCATGTCCTTACTCCCACTCAAGGGCACCGACGCCCCATTCGTAAACAAACCCCACGGCAAGCAGCCCCGCGAAAAAAACCATGGACCAGAACCCAAATGCACCGATTGCGCCCAGGCATACAGCCCATGGGAATAAAAATGCCACTTCCACGTCAAATATGACGAACAGAATTGCAACAACACAGAATTTTATGTCAAAAGAGGAGGAGTCAGGTGCTTCGCCCTGATCAAACCCGCACTCATACGGAGACAACTTACCGAGACTGCCCCTCTTTCCAGCCAGAAAGGCGGGCAGCACGGCGAACACCGAAGACACCATTGCGGCAAGCATGATAAACAGCAGTATTGAAGAATAATCACCTACGCTTGGCATGGGCAACCTACGCCACTTTAAGGACACTCCAGATTCTTGCAAATTTCTCGCTGGGTGTCAATTTTCAATGGTTGTATGGGGTGTGATCGTCAGTGCCGTTAATTAGCCTGTGGTTTGAGTATGCCATGGTGCTGTGGCCCAGTTTTCTCATGTTCCCCATACCCGCTTCAGTAGCTTAAAAGGTTGGGGCAGGGTGGTTGCTCGTTTTGGGAGCTTTCACGCGCTTTGCTGATTTTAGTTTCTCTAACTCGGGCTTTTGAGTGATCTATTTTGAACGTGCTCGGTGGATTCGCACAGGGCACAATTGCTTTTGTCTGTGGTAGGTATGGTTTACCACCTTCGTCCTTGCGTTGTACGCTTATGTCTTAGGGTTTTGTAAATATGGCAGCAAGTACTGCGCTGTTATGCTATTTGGGTATTGCTTGACTAGCTCCGCCGGAGGGCCAAATGCCACTACACTCCCCCCTCTATCGCCGCCCTCTGGGCCTATGTCTATTACGTAGTCTGCGGTTTTTACAACGTGCAGGTTGTGCTCTATCACCACGACCGTATTTCCGAGTTTGGCCAGCATGTGCAAAATACGCAGCAAGTTTTTCACATCAGAAATGTGCAAGCCGGTTGTCGGCTCGTCAAGAATATACAGCGTCCTTCCGGTGGAGCGCTTAGACAGCTCCTTTGAGAGCTTGACTCTTTGTGACTCACCCCCGGAGAGTGTTGTAGATGGCTGCCCTATTCGTACATAGCCCATGCCGACCTCCCGCAAGGCGTGGAGCTTTTCTTTGATCAACGGAATCGCATTGAAACATTCCAGCGCTTCATCCACAGTCATGCAAAGCACGTCTGCAATGGATTTGCCTTTGTAGGTTACATCAAGCGTCTCTCGGTTGTATCTTAATCCGTGGCACTCTTCGCACTTTACGTACATATCCGGCAGGAAATGCATTTCAATTCTAATGTATCCGTCCCCCCTACATGTTTCGCATCTACCGCCTTTGGCATTGAAAGAAAACCTGCTTACGGTATAGCCGCGCGACTTTGCCAGCGGTAGCCCCGCGAACCACGTCCGTATGTGTGAAAACAACCCAACATAAGTTGCCGGATTTGAAGCGGGAGTTCTACCTATGGGAGACTGGTCAATCTCTATTACCTTATCTATATTCTCTAAACCCAGTATGGTATCACACTCTATGTCTGGTCTGATGGGCTCTCCGTCAACTCTGTGCAGCGCGTATTTGTAAAGAGTGTCCCAAATCAGGCTCGATTTTCCACTTCCGGAGACCCCTGTGACACAAGTAAAGCCACCGATGGGGATTTTCACATCCACGTTTTGTAAGTTATTTTTC
>NZ_AFMS01000192.1 GCF_000215485.1 Anaplasma marginale str. Florida | reverse complement strand
CCTCACTAAAAACCGCGGGTTTGCCGGGCCTATTCTCCACAAGCTTGGCAAACGGCTTACCGGCACCTTCCTCACTCCCTCTCTGAGTAAAAGATTTTTTCCCACCGAACCTAGCGGCGAACCCCTTCCCGCTACCAGCGGAACCCCCCTGATCCGTCATCGTGCAAATCCTTCAAAAGTACAACAATCCGGCAAAACAGCAACTCGCGTAGAGTGTACCATGCGCAGTGCCCGAGTTCAACACTATTTGGTCATGGTAGTTGACATTGATTATCAAAAACATAACCCTACTTTAGGAATACGCGTGGTAAAGTACATGTAGCATGTTTCCCGCGTAACAAATTATACTAGCAGATACCGTGCATAAACTATTTATACTGACCGGGCCAACGGCTTCGGGAAAATCTGAGGTTTCTAAAATAGTGGCAGAGCGCCTAGGGTGCACGATAATCAATTGCGACTCGAAACAAATTTATCAGCATGTTCCAACAATTACTGACCAGGCAGAATACCTGCGGACTAACCCACAGTTCGGGCTGTATGGCTACGTGCACCCGAGCAATAGTTATTCTGTGGGATTATGGCTGGAAGACGCAAAAAGGGAAATATTGCTTGCTTGGGAGAAAAAGTCACCCGCAATAGTTGTCGGGGGAAGCGGGCTATACATCAGCAGCTTGATATATGGGCTTTCAGAGATACCTCCGGCGGATGCGCACATCAGGCAAAAGGCCAGGGCTCTGCTTAGTGAAGTTGGAAATGATACATTTTTCGAATTGCTGCTCCGCAGAGACGCAAATGTTTGCAAAATTGACCGACGCAACTCCAACCAGCTCCTGCGCGCCTTTGAGGTATTCGAGAGCACCGGAGTTTCGATATTCTCCTGGCGGGAGCGCTGCCCGAAAAAGCGCCCCTTTGAAAACTGCGAGGTGTGCGTGTTATTCCCCCCTAAGGAGGAGTTACATCCCAAAATTAATAGCAGGCTGGTTGACATGATAAACTCGTCCGCAGTGGCTGAGGTTGAGTATTTGATGTCACTAAACTTGCCTGCAGACGCCCCAATCATGAAGGCCATAGGAGTGCGGGAGGTCATAGAATATTTACGCGGGAACATAAGCTTGCCCGAAGCTGTAGAGGCTGCGCAGAGAAACACGCGGCAGTACGCTAAGCGCCAGTATACGTGGCTTAGAAGGCAACTACCGCAGGATGCACAGTTCCTCCCCACTCGTGAGGAAATGGTGCAGCACCTAGTATCCAGATTAACCGAGACGGAGAAGTAAAAACCAACGGCCAAGCTGCCAGCATTTGGGCCGGGTACCAACCTGCTAGTCTACGTATCTGTACGTATTGATAGTAAACTCAAACGGCACTACCCCGGCGGAGGCCATTCTGACGTTAGATAGAGAGAAAGAAACCAACACTTTGCGGCGTTCAGTTGCAGCTAGCACGCCGTGCACTATGTGCTTAACTCTAAACTCCACAACCGCACTGCTGAGTGAGGCCACGCTGCGGGGCAGTAGTTCGACCTTATCAATCACCGCCTCTAGGGATATGGCATCAGTCTTGTATTTTGATATCAATGGGTGTATAATTGCACCCCGCTCCATGATGTTTTTGAACGCAACAAACACCCTTCTGGATGAGTTATTCTTCACGAAGCCCAGCTGTGCCTCTGTGCCGTCGGGAGAGTATGACTCATAGCGTTTTACGTATTCCCCCGCAAGGTAGGAAGAAAGAAGATCCTCCTCCCTTTCCTCAACATCCACGCTGAGCCTTTTGATCAGCAAGAATTCGTCGCTGTACCGATCTGTATATTTGATAAAGCTAAAGTCGGTCTTGGTAGGGAACATGGAGTACGTATCCCACATCAAGAACAGGAGAAACGTCACGAAAACCACGAGTGAGACACACAGCCACGCCCTCTCGCTGACGGCGGCCAAATATTTACGGCAATACCACTCCAGTGCATCTTCAAAGTACTTCTGACTCTCGCCGATAAATTCGCTCATTCCTTTCAGATCATTCCCCGACACTGTGCGGCAAGAACCCCACTTCCGACTGTTTTGTGGCCGTACGCGCATGCTAATTTAAAACAGTTGCTATTGTATTGACTAGGCAGCAATCTAGGCGGCTATGGGGATGTTTCCACGTTTTGCGCAAAAAGTCCACACATTTCTTAAAATCGCAACCCTATGCCCCCAACCAGGGCCTCAAGCCGCTCTATTTGGGGCATTTGGGCTGTTTTTAACCATCAACGGCGTCTACTTCCAGGCTTTTTGAGGTCCGCACCCCCAGATTTTTCAGGCTTTTTGTACGAGCAAGTATGTTCCCATGCCCTTCAGAAAGCTTTTTCATCACATCGCGGTATGCGCTACCAGCGGTATCTATCTGCTTACCTAACTTTTGCATATCATGAATAAAAGACGCAATCTTGTCGTACAATGCCCCTCCTTGGCGGGCAATTTCCAGTGTGTTGCGATTTTGGTTCTCCAGCCTCCACAAAGATTCAACCGTCTTCAGGGTTGCCAACAACGTAGATGGGCAAACCACCACGATCTTACGATACCACGCATATTTGTGAAGTTCGGCATCTGCCTGAACGGCTAGAAAATAAGCGCTTTCTATCGGGATAAACATCAGCACAAAATCTGGGGTATTAATGCCTTCAACATCAGAGTATCGCTTACTGGAAAGGTCACTTATATGTGCCCTTACGGAGCCCACAAAATGCTTGAGGTGCGTAAGCCGGGCATCTTCTTGCCTTTCTGAACAGTATTTCTCATAGTGCACTAGTGACACTTTCGAATCCACAATAATATGCTTATCGCCGGGTAAAAGTATCACAACATCTGGATATTGCTTTCCCCCTCCTTCAACGCCCTGCAGGCCCATACCTGCACCGTGCAGCTTATAATCCTGCCCTCTGCGTAGGCCGGAATCTTCCAGCACTCTTTCTAATATGACCTCACCCCAATTTCCCTGGATTTTTGCTTCTCCCTTAAGCGCGTTGGCTAACCCTTCAGCCTGAAGTGTAATCTTCTCATTGGCGAGTATTATGCGTTGAATCTCGTTCTTTAGCGAAAATTGCTCCTTACCATGCTGGATAAACGCCTCTTCCAGTTCACGCTTCAGGGCTTTCATATTCTCCTTTACCGGCTCCAATACTCCGCTCAACCCCTCGCGCGACATTTTATTTAATTTATCAACTTTTTCATCAAAAATCCGATTCGCAAGGTTTTCAAAGTGTACCTTACACTGCTCATCAACACACTTCAAAAAGTTGTCTAGTTGCGCGCCGCCCTGCTCCAAACTCTTTTTCTCAACTTCAAGCACCAAGGCCCTGTCTTTGGCATCTTGCAACTTGAGCTGCAAAGACTGCACTTCCTCCTTCAAAAAAGCATTTTCATGTTCTGCACCCTGAAGTTTCTCCTCAAGATGCTTTTTTGCGGTGCTAACCTCGCCATAGCTGCGGTATGAAACCCGGGTCTTCAGCGCAAAAATATACGTAGCAGTGAACACGCAAAGTGCTTCCACCACCAATATAGACACTGTATACCAGGTAACATCCAGCGTCATAAGTGCTACCCCACACAAAATGGTCTTACAATTGTAGGGCTTATCATATAGTATGTCTAAGTTCTTTTGAAGCGCGATTCAGGAATTCCAGTGCACGACATTGAGCTTATTAAAAAAGACCCTGAGCTGTTTGACAGGGCCATGATATCCCGTGGCTTTGGTGAGCAGGCGGAAAAAATCATCGAATTAGATCTAAAAAAGAGGGGGGAGCTGTCTACTTTGTATTCCCTACGAGAACAACGAAACGCAGTAACGCGGGAGGTGGCCCTCTTGAAGCGTAGCGGAATCGAGTGCACACCCCCAAAATCGAGGCCTCCAAGAAACTGGCTGAAGAGATAGAAACGCTTGAGCACAGTATTAAGGAGGACACGAAACTTTCCAACTTACTTGAAAGCCTCCCTAATGTCCCT
>NZ_AFMS01000193.1 GCF_000215485.1 Anaplasma marginale str. Florida | reverse complement strand
GTAAAGGTGCACCAGGGTTTTGCCCAAGTGTTAGGCGGCGGCAAAGTAGCAATTCAGCAGAAGGACAAGCCTTTAACTCTTGCGGCAAAGCACATAATACTGGCTACAGGGGCCAGCGCTAGGCTGGTGCCTGGCTTGGACGAAAAAATGCTGTGGACAGCCAGAGACGCAATGCTACCCAAAGCTTTGCCAAAGTCTCTACTGATTATTGGCAGCGGGGCTATAGGAATCGAGTTCGCAAGTTTCTACAGCCATATGGGTAGTAAAGTTACCGTAGTAGAAATGCAAGATCGAATCCTGCCCCTGGAGGATAAAGCCGTATCAGAATTTATGCAGAAAGTCTTGCAGGCGCAGGGTATTGAAATTTTGACTGGGGGGTCTGTACCCTCGCTAAAGAAGGCAGGGCCAGCAATGCAGGCACAGATCAAGCTTGGCACACAAAAGGTTATCACCTTAGAATGCGATAAGGCAATTGCGGCTATAGGCGTTATCCCAAACACCCATGGGTTAGGCTTGGAGAATACCAAGGCAGCCCTGGACGAGCGCGGATTTATCGTGACCGACGATTGTTGTCGCACGGCCGAGCCGAATTTGTATGCCATAGGTGACGTAGCTGGCCCTCCGTGTTTGGCGCACAAGGCTAGCCATGAAGCGGTCATGTGTGTTGAGGGAATAGCCGCGTCTGATGGCATTTTGAAAGACAAGCCTCATCCACTCGGGGTACATAACATACCCAGCTGTATATATTCAATTCCGCAGGTTGCCAGTATTGGGCTCACGGAAGAGCAGGCCAGGGCTCAGGGGCTTGACATCAAGGTGGGGGTCTCACACGCAAATTGCAGTGGAAAAGCTATAGTCTCCGGAGCGGTTGATGGTTTTGTGAAGGTCATTATAGACTCCACATCGGGGGAGCTGCTTGGTGCCCACATGGTGGGAGAAGAAGTCACTGAAATGATCAACGGATATGTGATAGGCAAAAAGCTAGAAGCCACTGACCTTGACCTATTGTCGACAATATTCCCGCATCCTACGTTATCGGAGATGATGCACGAGGCCGTGTTGGCCGCGCTTGGCCGGCCACTAAATGGCTAGTGTCCCACAAGACACGCTTCATCTTCCCAGCAAGTAATGTGATCGCATCTTTGCCAATCTGGGTATTCCCAGCAGCCCTGTAGAAGCATCAGCAGCACCAAAGAATATAGCCGTAATACAACCAACATTACAATAGCAGGCCATGCGAGTTTTCCAAAGATAGCCATAATGCTGGAACCCAAGATTAGCTTCAAGGATAGCATGCTCACAGCCCTAGAGGGGAGCATTGGGTATAGTATTGGAGGAGCCAGGGTTGAAGTAGAAGTAGGGTATGAAAGGTTTGTCATTAAGGGAGGTAAGAAGTCTAATGAGGATACAGCTTCAGTATTCTTATTAGGAAAGGAGTTAGCATATGATACAGCAAGAGGTCAGGTAGACCGTCTTGCCACTGCTTTAGGTAAGATGACTAAGGGTGAAGCTAAGAAGTGGGGTAATGCCATAGAGAGTGCTACTGGCACTACTAGTGGTGATGAACTGAGTAAGAAGGTGTGTGGCAAGGGTACCACTAGTGGTAGCACCAACCAGTGTGGTACCACCGATAGCACTGCCACCACCAAGATTAGTG
>NZ_AFMS01000194.1 GCF_000215485.1 Anaplasma marginale str. Florida | reverse complement strand
AGCTGTTGAGTGCATAACGGTGCCCCTAAAAGTGCCCTCGAATGCTGAAATAGTATTGGAAGGGGTGGTAAGTGCCGACGAATTTCTCGAANAGGGGCCATATGGCGATCACACAGGGTATTATAACAGTGTGGAGAAGTTCCCAAAATTCACGGTGACGGCCATAACCATGCGCTCTTCACCGATATACATGAGCACTTTTACCGGGAGGCCTCCGGATGAATGCTCTGTGCTGGGAGAGGTGTTGACGGAGCTCCTAATCCCTATGTTAAAGTTGCAATATCCGGAAATCACAGATTTTTGGCTGCCTCCAGAGGGATGCTCATACCGTGTGGCCGTGGTTTCCATCAAAAAGGCGTACCCAGGGCACGCGCGGAGGATAGCCATGGGGGTTTTGTCCTATTTGCGGCAGTTTTTATATGTCAAGTTTGTCATAGTCGTCGACGAGGACATATGCGTGCGAGATTGGAAGGATGTAATATGGGCGATGTCTACCAGGATGGACCCCGCCCGTGACACCATGTTCATTGAGCGATCTCCCATTGACTACCTAGACTTCGCCTCCCCTGAGGAGGGGTTGGGCAGCAAGGTTGGGTTTGACGCGACGAACAAAATTCATCCAGAAACCACCCGCCTTTGGGGTATCCCTCTGAAAATGAGCGAAGATATTACTGAACGGGTGACATCACGATGGGCCGAATACGGATTTAGAGATTAGCCACCACAGCATCTCCTAACCAAGGCCAACACAGCTCTCTGCACCACCTAGCGGCTACTTGCCACTAAGTCTTGGCACTCGTATGACTGGCACAGTCAAACTTACCAGCATTCTCCATGCCTTCACCACTAAGTCCGGCAGCAAATTTAGCCATAAGCTTACCAGCACCAAAGAATATAGCTGTAAATACAACCAACATCACAATAGCAGGCCATGCAAGCTTACCAAAGATGGCCATAATGCTAGAACCCAATATCACCCCAGTCATGATAGGTAGTCCCAGCTTCTGCACAAACCGTATAACGTTACATATAACAACAGTCGCTGTATCATCAGCTTCAGTACTGGGACTAGGGCTCGCCTGAGCAGTAGCCCCTGCAGCA
>NZ_AFMS01000195.1 GCF_000215485.1 Anaplasma marginale str. Florida | reverse complement strand
AGAGCTGTGGTGGTGGCCTTGGTAGGAGATGAGGTACCAGAGAGGCTGGCGGCCTTAGGCCAGTGGGGTTGAGACTCCTACTGCTAAGGCTGCTAAGGCTGCTAAGGCCGCTGAGGCTGCGATACGGCGACTAGGCTGGGCTGGGAGTAGGACTACAGGGGGCGCCGCCGTCCCCGCGCAGCGCTTCCACCGCGATATACTTGTTACAAAAAGTAGGTGGTGCCACAGCTTATGCTGACCTTGCCGGCCTGTTGGCATCAAGCGAGGAGGAATAAGAACGACCTTTGGTTATTGTTGCTACATCTTGCAGGGTTGAGCTGATGTCCGGTGTGTCGCTCTCTCCTGATGCGCTGGCCCCCAGGTGCTCTTCGGCTTCAGTATTTGCATCTGCGGCGAACGGATTTGTGGGATCCAACCACCAACGGTCTGCTGCTGGTGACGCACTACCACTGGTACCAGCGCACGGTTGTTGTATCTCGCCACTCTCCACCGAAGCGATGCTTGCAGCCCGCCTTGCAAGTAGTGTAGCTACGTCCTCGCCGCTGTCTTCTAATATTCTGACCAATACTTCCGCATTTGCGGCGTTTCTGTCGTGGTTTTTTAACTCAGAACATAGCTGCGGTTTTATGTCGCGATATGCAGTGAAGCTCATTCCCAGCTCGTTCGCGACCATTTTGTCTTTCTTGTATATGAGATTTGCTGCACACGCGGCAATGCAATACATGACAAACAAGGAAATCAAAGCTGTGGAGATTATTGTTTCCAAGCTCTGCGTCACGGGCCCTGGTGCACTACCAAGGTGAAACGTGGTTATGGAATTTGCCAGTAATGCAACGCACGCAAAAGAGAGAGTGCCAAACATGAGTAGGCGCTTGGTATCCTTGCGGTATATGCAGATCGATCCTACGCAAACGCCGATTAGTGCACAGTAAGAAACCGCTGACGCTATGGAAGCACCTGAATGTGCAATGCTGCTTAAGGATAACTGTGCGATACTAGCAATGGCCAGGGTTGCAAATGTGACAAGAAACACGGCACGTAGCGCAAGTTCCCCACGGGATAATTGCTTTCGGCTCGCAAGTAGCAGGAGATTGTGCCACTTGCTGACCACTTTTGCCTTTTCTGTGAGCCTGTGGTCACTATCCATATACCCGAAGCCAGGCTCCGATGCGATCATGTTTACGGTGTAAGTAAGGCGCCGCGAAGCTTCTGCGTCGTCCCCGAACAGCATATCGTACGGATCTGACTTAGGAAGCTGTCCGTCCCTGTAGACGCTGTTCTGCCAACGCATGATACCCAAGTTGTAGCTGGGGTCCTTGCTCCTTCCGCGAGCAATTAATGCGAATACCACAGGCATTATGGGCAGTATTAAAGTTAGTAGTACGCTGAAGGCACATCTCCACGCTTTTTCTTCTGCCGACAACAATGACCACTTTTCCGCATAGAGCACCGAATCGAGCAGTTTTTGTCCCAAAGGTTTTTCGGATGCTCTATACTTTACAGTGAAAAATTTGTTATCATCGCCAGCAACGCGTGCTGCGCCATGTGTACTGGACATCAACTCCGTCAGCAGCTGACGCATTTCCTGTGGTGCGCCGTCCCATACCATAAGGGCTTTAAGCCCACGGAAGTCCATGCGTGAGAACTCCCTGTGGTAGATGAGCACAACTGCATTCCGTGAGGGAAACGCGTATCTAGCGTCGCTTATGCATGTTTCACTGCTTATGCCCTTTCCCGTTAAATACTCACAATCTTGTGCGCTGCACATTATTCGTACTACCAATCCGGAGGATGCAAGCGCTGCAACCGTCTTTCGGACGTCTGCTGGCTTGGAGTCAAAAAAGCAGAAAGTCCTACTGAGTAGCACATCGTTGAATTCCACTTCCGAGCTACCCGCTGGTAGCGCTTCTAAATCTCTATTTATTAGTGCGGATGCAGGAGCAACGCCGGGTATAAGGCGTCCAAGCCTAACTATGCCCTTACCAGGCATGAAAAGCGCAAACCTCCTACTTATGTCTTGTGCGGAGTACGCCACCCCGCGGCTACTAGGCATGAATTTCCCTCCTATTTTGTCCCGTGCGCCGCACTAGGGCACTATCGCACCCACTTGCCAGGCCTCCCAGGGTTTATCAGGACTGCTAAACAGCGTGATGTGCGTGCTTAAGGTAATGCCGCACAGCCTTAGAATTCTAACACAGGTTACAAATTTAGTAAATACCAATACGTCAAACAATGACCAATATTGCCGGAGAAACCGCCGCGTCTATAGGGGGTTTGTGGATGCAAGGGCAACTACAAGTTGTGAGCAACCGGAGCTAAAAGCATACGACGGCGCCTTTGCGCGCGGCGACTGCTGGAATCAACTCAAAACCCTCCCGCAATACGGGCATTGCTGGTTTTTCCCAGTGATTTTTATATACACCCTTGGATGCCCAGAATATAACCCCTCTGCGTCATTGCCGTCGCAGAACGTCACTTTCTCTTCGTTACAAGACTTACCGCTCATATGCAACTCCACAAAAATGTGCTTGCCATGCAGTTATTATACCATTTGTAGACCCTTTGTTGTATGTACCCATACGTCTATTAGCACCTTAGTCAGCACCACCGCGGATAACATTGAGCACAATATACCAACTCCCAGCGTTACAGCAAAGCCGCTCACTGACACGCTACCCATGATGAACATTATGGCAGCGACTATTAGCGTGGTAATGTTGGAATCGAAAATTGTCGACATGGCATTTCTAAAGCCCTTATCCACTGCCAACCTTAATTTTCTGCCGGTGCGTATTTCCTCCCTTATGCGCTCAAAAATGAGCACGTTTGCATCTATGGACATACCTACTGTGAGCGTCATCCCAGCTATGCCCGGAAGAGTTAACGTTGCTCCGATAAAAGTCATGGTCAGCAACACAAACACGATGTTGAAAATCAGCCCGACTACCGCAAAAACCCCAAGTATTCCGTATGACGCAGTCACAAATGCAGAGACACCCACCACGGAGGCGAGCATTGCCACCTTGCCCATGGCAATTGACCCGGCGCCCAAACTGGGCCCGATTACCTTTTCTTCTATTATGCGCAAAGGTGCGGGTAGTGACCCAGATTTAAGCAACACTGCAAGTTCTTTCGCTTCACTCATGCTGAATCTGCCGCTAATTTCACCATTCCCACCCAGTATGGGTTCCCGAATAGTGGGTGCCGTCAACACGACGTTATCAAGTACCGCTGCAAACTGCTTGCCTGCGTGGTTTTTTGTGATTTCCGCCAGCTTCTTAGTAGCCACGCTGTCAAACTTGAAATACACCACGGGCCTTCCTAGGCTATTAAGCCCCGCACTAGCATCGACTAGTGAGTCTCCGCTTATCTCTACCTTTTTCAATACCGGGTACACATTGCCGGCTGTGTCGCTCAGCAGGCTGGTCACTACGGGGTCTATGTCTGACAAACTTTTAACCTCTTCAAGTAGGTGAAAGGTCAGCTTAGCAGTTTTGCCTATCAGCGACTTAATGCTATCAGGATTGTATATTCCTGGGACTTGCAGGGATACTTTATCTTCCCCATAGCTTTTGATAATAATCTCCTTAGTGCCAGATGTGTCCAGCCTGCGTTGCACGTTCTGTATGGAATCAGACACAACCCCACGCAATAGCGATTTTGTGTATCCACTTGTGAAGGATATTGCAGCACGGTCATAAGCGCCAGAGACGGTGACGTTGGCGTCAAAACGCTTTACACGCGCGTAATCCTTTTCATTAGATAAAGACAGCACTAAGGAATCATCCTTCACATACAACCTTTTGTATGAGATCTTTTCCTTAAGCAAGAAAGCCTGGAGTGTATCACTCAAGCCATAGAGCCTTCCTTTAAGATACTCATGAAAATCAACTTCAAGCAAAAGATAGACGCCACCTTGCAAATCCAGGCCCAAATTTGCCTTTTTCTTTGATATCAACAAATTAGAATCCACAAAGTTGGGCATGACTAAGTACACCGACACCACACACAGTATGAACGCGGCCACTGCCTTGCCTATAGGATGCATGTTTTACCACTATGCAATTTGGGGTACATTATATTAAATCTGGGCAAATCCGAATAGCGGTTTTATGCAGCGCTTTAAAATTTCCTCTGAGTTCAACCCATCTGGTGACCAGCCAGGTGCAATTGATAGCCTAGTGCGCGGCATAAGCTGTGGTGCAAAAGAGCAGACTCTGTTGGGTGTGACGGGGTCTGGGAAAACATTTACCATGGCTTCGGTGATTGAGCAAACGCAGCGTCCTGCGATTATAATTGCACACAATAAAACCCTAGCGGCGCAGTTGCACGAAGAAATGCGGTCGTTCTTTCCGGAAAATGCAGTGGAGTATTTTGTCTCATACTACGACTATTATCAGCCCGAGGCGTACATTCCCCAAAGCGATGTGTATATAGAAAAAGATGCGCTGATAAACGACAAAATTGACCTACTAAGACACTCTGCAACCAGATCGCTGCTGGAAAGGAGAGATGTAGTAGTTGTTGCCAGCGTGTCATGCATATACGGTTTAGGATCGCCCGAACTCTACTCAGAGATGACCGTGCCTATTGCTCTTGGTATGAAGCTAGATATGTGCCAACTACAAGAAAGGCTTGTGGAGCTGCAGTATAAGCACGGCAACAGATATGAGCGCGGTAGCTTCAGCGTACAGGGCGATGTACTGAGCGTGTTTCCCTCACACTATGAAGACAGAATATGGAAGATATCGTTTTTTGGTGACGAGGTAGACTCCATACAGGAAGTTGATCCAAAATCTGGTATGGTGACGTTGAAACTGGAAAAGATAAAAATATTCCCCAACAGCCACTACGTTACCCCCAGGCCGACTTTGCTTCAGGCCATCTCTGAGATTGAAAAAGAGCTCGATGAATGTGCGCTGCAGTTTAAGCAGTGCAACAAAATAGTTGAGGCAGATAGAATTGTGGAGAGGACACGATTCGATATCGAGATGATGAGAGAGACAGGTACCTGCAAAGGTATCGAGAACTACTCACGTTATTTGTGTGGCAAGGAAGCGGGGGATCCGCCCAATACGCTGCTGGATTACCTGCCGCAGGATGCAATAATGTTCATCGATGAAAGCCACATGACTGTGCCTCAGATTAGAGCCATGTACAATGGGGATAGGATGAGGAAGGCTAATCTTATCAACCACGGGTTCAGGATGCCATCTGCACTGGATAACCGCCCACTAACTTTTGCGGAGTGGGAAGATAGAAAGCCAACAGTGGTTTACGTTTCTGCTACTCCGGGGCAGTATGAACTACAGCAGACCGGAGGTGTAGCGACAGAACAGTTAATCAGACCTACTGGGCTGTTGGACCCTGTGTGTATCGTGAAAGGTGCAGATGGGCAAATACACGATGTGATGTGCGAGAGCCAAGCAACTATAGCGCGCGGATATCGGGTGCTGATCACTACGCTGACTAAAAAAATGGCAGAAAATCTAACCGAGTACATGCGCGAAATGGGCATCAAAGTTGCGTATCTACATTCTGACGTTAAAACCCTAGAGAGGATTGAAATCATTAGCGATCTTCGGCTGGGAGTTATCGACGTTCTGGTGGGTGTAAACCTTATGCGTGAGGGGCTAGACATACCAGAGTGTGCCCTTGTTGGAATACTGGATGCTGATAAAGAAGGCTTTTTGCGTTCTACGACTTCCCTAATACAGACGATAGGGCGCGCTGCACGTAATGTGGAAGGCAGAGTGATTCTATACGCAAATGTAATTACCAAGTCCATGCGTACAGCTATGGAAGAAACTGACCGCCGACGTGATATACAGCGCAAATATAACCAGGAGCATAGCATTGTGCCCCGCACTATCCAAAAACCCGTGCAGACCAGCCTTAGTGAGCGTGTAGGCTCTTCTCGCAAAAAAGTCTCCCGCGATACAAATACCGATCCCGCAAACCGCGATATTGTAGAGCTGCAAAAAGAGATGCTTTTGTGCGCGGAGAACCTCGATTTTGAACGTGCAGTAGAAATACGCAATGAAATAAAGAGGCTTACTGCTCCGTGATGATATGCTGCGTGGACGCTGATGGCCGTTTGTCTCCGCGTATCTGGTAATGATTCCTTAAAACTTTGCCCCTAAAAGCTCTGACCGTTCGCGTCTTCGGGCGGCAGCACTTGAATTTATGAGAGGCACGCAACGCGGCGGTACAGGGAATGTTGTTTCGCCACTTGCGCATCATACAGCCTTGAGCTTGCTCCATGGGCATTTCGTCTCCTGAAACACCCAGCGGCTCAACCACGTTTGGCTCTAGATGTTTGCCACGGCGCTTTTCGGTTGTTGCAGAGTGAGGTTACGCCATTATTAGGCTTTCTCGCAGCACAAAGACTTGATGGGAACACCCGCGGTGGGCTGGTGCCAAGCGTCCATGCAGTATGGTATTCTGGTGTTGTATGCTGGCTGGTGACCAGACTGGGTTGTGCTTTGCCACCCGCAGCACCTAATGCTGAGCCACGCTTTTGACGTTTTGCACGGTTCTGCTCGCTGGTGCCCCACACCACGTAGCTCGTGGTGCGTATTAGGGGATTGTAACTTTGGTTTGAGGCTTGGAATGATACATTTTGACGGTAGCAAACTTGCTGAGGCTTTCAGCAACGGAGGTATATACGTACACTCCGATCCATATTTGGGGCACAGATTTGTTGGCGGGGAAATTGCGGAAGGCATTTTTACTATAGACTATCTGGCTCCTGTAGAGTTTAGCCAAGACGGGAAAACCGGCACTATTAGCTTTGAGAATATAGTCGATCCTGAATTTGCTGGGCTGGCACATGTCGTACCCGAGGGGACAGACTCATTCAAAAATTACAGAACTTACGGATCATTTAGATACACAGACCACGCATCTGCGGAGTTACTCAATATGGCGTACGGGGAAAAGCACTACACTTACAAAGTGCAAAATGGTGGCGGCCAAGCATTTACAGGGCAACTCACTGAATTAGGTGATTGCGCTGTTGCTAAGAACGGATTTTCCATACTAACAGGCCCAGCACGCGGATCGGTAGCGTTTGGTGATAATACCGTTGTTTTTCAGGTGTCGGTTCCGGACTCCCAAGTACTAGATGTCGTATTGTATCCGCCGAAATATATATCTGCGCACGAGGGTAATGCCGAACCGGTAACTGCGGAAAGCAAGACAGAAACTCAGGGTGTTGTGGATGCTGCAAAACATCCGTCAAGTTCTGAGCATGAACCTAAAACTAATACTGAGGCTGACATGTTGCCATTGACCGTTGAAACATCTAACCCCGCAAACGCTCCACAAGAACACATAATGGCACCTGATGGCCAGCCGCAGACACCTGAATCAAAGCCTAGTACCGGAGCTACGGCAGATCAGGACATGCGACAGCAACCTACTCCGGGCGAAGTGGGTGAAGCGCGCGAGAACAATGTTGTTGATGATGGATCTGCTGAGGACAAAGGCTCCCAAGGCAACAATGATCACACGTCTGAAGAGCTGCATGATGCGGGAAAGTCTGGGTACTCTAAAATTCTTGGATGGATTAAATCTATTTTTTCCTAGGGTAACTACCGACGTACCGCTTATTTCGTTTTTATAGGTCTAAAATGATATATTTCGATGGCAGCTCCGCCGAAAATTCACAAGGTGGCAGCGTATATATACACTCCGATGCACGAAAAACGTACGTCGACGGTGGTGAAGCGGTTGAGCACCGTATCGATTATTTTTGTCCGGCCGAGTTTACTTACAATGAAGATGGCACCATACACTTCCAGGCCAGTGGGGTGTTTGAGCATCCAGCGCATCCTGACATTCGCAGAAATTTTGTGGTAACGGGTGACTTTGAGTATGTAAATTACTACGATGCAGCGCTCAACAATGTGCTGTACTCAGAATATTGGTACCCAATAGAGCGCGAGGGTGAGGTCAAAGCTGACGACGTGCTGGCGCGATACAACGTAGGAACTCGTACCCCCATAAGCGGACGGATTGTATTTGACGATCGCAGAACTGTAGTGTTCCAAGATCCTGATGTGCTTGAATTGATCTTGCGAGTTCCTGATGACATGAAAGCTCAGTATGAATTTATCATACCAGAACCTAGAGTGTACTAATGGCACTGGAGTGGCTGTGCGCCACCCTTGGTGGCAAACAAGCTTTCGCGCGTAAATTATGGCTGAGGCCACATGTGTATGCTCCAATGGCCGGGTAGTTGCGGCTGAAATACACGTGTGGCGCCTGTAGACGCGTAACGTGTGCCCACCGCTAAGTTGGGGTGTACAGCATTTAGTGCCTCACACTAGGGGCAATAAATTGTTTTAGGACTGATATTTAGGAGGGTTAACCCGCATGAAGACATTTTTGAGATATTTCAAGAATCCTACTGCAAGCAGAAGGTTTGCTAGAACTGTTAGGCTGCCATCATACTCGGGTGCACACCCGCTACGGCCCTGCAGCGATCTTGTCAGTGCTATGCGCAATCATTCCCAATATGTTGCCAGAAGCAATGACGCCTCTGCGCATCTGCGCGAGAAGGGTACGGAGCATGAAGAATAAAATCCTGGCGACTTGACTATAGTTACAAGCACGTCTGCGACCCACACTTTACCAAAAAATGCGGCAACGCACATGTACTGCTTTGGAGGTTACGATGACAGACTATACAGACTTTCTAGGATTTCCTATCACTCACCACTACGACGCTTGCGACCCCAGCGGCCAGGAACCCTACTGCTACGCACACCCCAAGCACCCGGAAATCGACGAAGCGTCAGTAGCACTGCTTATAGAGGGCTACAAAAAGATGCAAGAAGCCCACCTGCGCGGCGCCACCCTGGCATAACAGCGGGGATCAGCTTCCAGCCAGGAGCCCCAGCTGAGGACAGTGCAAGAAGCACCAAGAAAATCTGTGGTGCTCCTTGCAATAGATAGTCTACACCAATTCGGCTGTCGCACCACCATTGCGATGACATGTCGGGCAGGTGTCGGCGACGTTTTCCTCAGCGGGTTCGGCGATTGTTGCATCTAGCTCTTCTGCCACCGCCTCATTGACCTTGACTATTATCAAGTCAGTATTTAGCACGTCGCTGTGGAAGACTATACGTCCATCATCCCCCTCTTGCCCTTTTATGCCGGAAAACTCTAGCCCCCTGCTAACCACAGAGTATTGCTCCTCTGCGAAGTTTTGGCAGGGTGCGTCGTAGTAGGAAACAAAGCGCGCTACCGGCCCCCCATCAGCGTTTTCCACATAGCCGTTTATTGCACTAGTATGGGCGCCCCTGCAGCCTGCTGAGGCCTCAGCAACATTTTCTGCCCAGAACCACCAGCTACCGTCATGCGCACGCTCGAAAGTGACGGCAGTAAACTCTGTATTGCAATCGCAATTGCCAGTACACAACTCACTATTGCTGACAGAGCCAGAAATGGAAATGTTGTATGTTCCCTCACCGAAATCCACCATAGTAACCCCAAGAGCACGATAAACTTTCACA
>NZ_AFMS01000196.1 GCF_000215485.1 Anaplasma marginale str. Florida | reverse complement strand
AACTCGAAGCTGGTGCGCCAACCGTAAGGAGGCAGCCATTTAAGGTTGGGTCGGTGGACTGGGGTGAAGTCGTAACAAGGTAGCTGTAGGTGAACCTGCGGCTGGATTACCTCCTTTAGGCTTTTTGTCTGCTGTTCCGTCTTATGGCAGAGCGCAGGCAAACGTGCCGCCGTCTCTATTTCTGTTTTTGGTTTCGGAGGCCGCGTGGTGTTAAGGTCCAGACCTTTGTCTCCACATTTGCAGGTCTACAAGCTGCCTGTTGCTGCCTTGCTCTCTATCACTCATAGGGCTTCGGGCCTTTTCCTCTTTTTTTGGATTGTCGGTGCTGTCGTGGCTTTTTGTCCTGCTGCGTTGTGCGCCAGACTGTATCGCGCCCTTCTTGGCTAATCCCTTGGGATTCTTTCTTGTGAAGCTGCTATCGTTCTCTTGCTGTGTGGCTTTTTGTTACCACTACTTTAATGGGGTGCGGCATCTTTTGTGGGATTGTGGTGTTGGTCTCGACAAAACAGCTGTCACTGCCAGCAGCGCTTTTGTGCTGCTGCTGACGGCCGCGTTCTCGGTCGTCGCATTCTTTTTTGTTTGGTTGTAGTTCTGGCTCTTATGGGTGGAAGGTCTGTATATTTTTGGTGGATGCAAAGAATAGCTGGGCTGGTTATGCTGCCCGTACCGTTTTTGTTTGCGTTTTTCTACCGCTCTTACGGTTTTGAGTCTGTCCATGCTGCGGACTATGGCTTTTGTGCCAGCGTATCTGCTATTGCGCTTCTTGTTGCCGCGTTTTACCACGGGGTTTTGGGCGTGCAGGTGGTCCTGGAGGATTACGTCCACTCCGAAGTTCTGCGCGCCTTCATGATTACATTCTTCAGGCTATTTGCCCTGGTCACCGTGTGTGCGGTAACCTTGGCGATGCTTTTTGGACATAACATTAGGTGAAGCTGACGGCGTGTCTGCTGGTGTGCTACCCCACTCTTGAGCTATGGGGCAGGTTGGTTGGGCCGTGTGCCCTGTTGTGAAGTTTATTAATTTTTAGAGAATTTTCTCTAGAATGTTCCCCTTGCGTGTTGGGTTATTGAAGCGGGGATTATGTCCAGAGAGCTT
>NZ_AFMS01000197.1 GCF_000215485.1 Anaplasma marginale str. Florida | reverse complement strand
ATGGTTTACATGGACTTGGGCCACAAGTCAGGTACTTGGGAGTACGCAGTCTTACTATCGCTACTGACGCTAGCTCCTTGCTGCAGTTTGTTTGTGTCTGATGCTGGCAAGAACAGGAGCTACTTTCTGGTCTTGTTGGCCCTCATAATAGTTGCGATGTACCCGGTTGTGCACTTCATCTACGAAGGCCACATGGTTGCGCGCATAGTGTTTGTGCTAATATTCAGCGTATACTGGGGGTGGTGGGGGCCGTTGGTTGTGCTAATTTTCCCAGTGGGTGCGAGGCAAACATGTTTTTCAATGCCGCTCAGCATGGGATGCACGCTAGGTGGATTTTCCCCCGCAATTTGTCTGTGGCTTTCCCATGCAACGGGGCTAGATGGCGTTCCTGCATTTTACCTGATCTCCTTTGCCGTCATAGTTTTCGCAATGGTTGCGCTTTTCCTGCGGGTTGAGGGTGGATCGTACAAGTTTGCATTTTCCAGAAGAAAAGAAGGGGGGGGGGACGGAAGTGGCCGAGGCTGAGGTACCTGAGGTTTTTTAGGTGTGGGCCATGCTTCTGATTGTGCACCACCCGTATCTGGTGTGTAATGTTCTTGATCGCACATCGCCCCTGTGCTAGTCTGTAGAGCTGTCCTGTGGTGTGCTGATTCGTGTACAAACTCTGGAAAAGAATTACTGGCCTAAACGAGGTTGTGCTTGCCGTTTTGCTGTGCACTGCCATAGAAAACTACGACTTTACTGTTTACGGCATGCTTAGTTCCGTTATAGCGCAGGTGTTTTTCTCAGAAGGTGCCTTCCTGTTTGACCAAGGAGAGGGCTCCACATACTTGTCCACACTTATGGGATTTTTAGTTTTTGCATCTGCTTTTGTTGCCAGGCCGCTGGGCGCAACAATGTTTGGTTATTTGGGTGACAGAAAAGGCAGAAGGCTGGCACTTAACATCTCTGCTGGTATGCTAGTGGGATCGGTCTTTTTCATGTCCGTCCTT
>NZ_AFMS01000198.1 GCF_000215485.1 Anaplasma marginale str. Florida | reverse complement strand
AAGGACCTTTCTTGGAGCTGCTACTGGCGGAGTTACTGACTTCAATGTTGCTGCTGCACCTCTAAAGGGTTGTGCAGCCATGAGATTGGCAGAAGTTGCGGCAGTAGTTCTTGGAGTAGGGCTTACCGCTTGGGCAGCTGGTGCAATTGCTGGCTTCGCTGCAGGTGTTGTTGTTCTAGTCTCGCGCGCAGCACTTTCCGACTGGGTAGGGCGTTGAGGGCTCTGCGAGCCAGCTTCAGTCACTTGGCCGGTCTTTTCAGCAAGCATAGCTTTCCTTTGTTGAACGCTAGGCATAGCGCTGCCAGTGTTCAATGCAGGAGCAGCTACCGGCTTCGGTGCGACAGCTGGCTTCGCTGCAGATGTTGTTGCTCTGGTCTCGCGCGCAGCAGTTCTTGGAGTAGGGCTTACCGCTTGGGCAGCTGGTGCTGGCTGCTGCGCGATAGGTGCACTGCTCACGTTTTGTGGTGCAGGGGAGGATTTTTGTTCTCCCGCATCAAGGACCCTTCTTGGAGCTGCTACCGGCGAAGTTACTGCCCGAGTGTCCCCAGCTGGCTGTTTGCTGGCTGTGGGTCGCTGCTGTGCCAGAATCTGTGAATTTCGTGGGGTATCATATACAGGTTCTGCCTTAGCCGCAGCATTTTGCCCTACTAGCTGTGAATTTCGTGGGGTATCATATACAGGTTCTGCCTTGGTCACATTAGCGTATTCTTGCCACTGTGGGTCCACGGCGTCATATATTAGCTCTACTTTATCTGACTGCCCTACTAGCTGCGAATTTCGCGGAGTATCATATGCCGGTTCCGCTGTAGCCGCGGCTGCTTGCCCTACTAGCTGTGAATTTCGTGGGGTATCATATACAGGTTCCGCCTTGGTTGCGGCATTTTGGCTTATTATCTGCGAATTTCGTGGAGTATCATACGCAGGTTCTGGTGCAACATTAGCGCGTTCTCGCCAATGTGGGTCTATGGTCTCATATATTGGTTCTACGACACTGTCTGACTCTCTATCTATAGCGCCGTAGTATTGCTCTCCAGTTCTGAATTCAAAGTCGCTGCTTGCCGATACTGACGATAAACGTGACCTTGCAAAGGTGTCGAACTCATCACCCAAAAGGTCCTCAACTTGGGCCCAATGTTTTGCCTGACCAGGTTCGTTGTCAACGTCAGAGACATCCAATGGGTTAACATACCACGTTGTGGGTTGTGCTCCTGACGGGGAGGAAGATGCCTGTTCTTTTTTAGCATTCTTGTTAAAGGCGGTGATTGTCTTTTTAATCGCAGTCTTAATTCCTTTGCGAACAGAGGTTTTGCTCGAGGAGGTGCTCGAACCTACGCCCGAGTCACTGCCCAGGTCGCTGCTCGAAGAAGATCCAGGGGCCTTCTTGGCGGACACGTCATCTTCATTTTTTAACTTTGAATATGAAATGCTGCTGTTAGGAATTTTAGGAACAGAAAGACCTTTTGTTGTTTTTGTAGGACTAACAGTCCCAAATTCTTCTAAATCACCCTCATATTCGGAAAGTAAAGGAATAGTGTCCTCAGCATACTGGCTGTCGATTGTTTAGTTTCTTTTTCATAAAGATTACCTTGTGTAAAGGATCCGGAAGTTTATTAAAAAATTAATGAAAGTCAATAAATTAATAATTAATATTAATTTCTTTAATAATTTGATGTGGAGTTATATTCCAGGATGGACGCCAATATCAGCACACGCTGTTTCGTAGTGTATTCGGTGTAAATAGTGTAGAATCGTGTGATTTGTCGGTAAGCAAGAGCA
>NZ_AFMS01000199.1 GCF_000215485.1 Anaplasma marginale str. Florida | reverse complement strand
TTGCAGCTAGTTCCTCTAGTTTGCTCTTGAGGTTCTCTTTTCCCTCCTTCAGTTCTCCCTGGCTCACTGTTCCTGGCTTCTCCAATTCCTTCACCAGCTCCTTTAGCTTTGTTATCTTGGCCTCCTTAAGCTTCCCAGCCTCCAACTGCCCCTTGAGCTCCTCCTTGAGGCTACTACCAACCCTTTCCCCGCTCTTCACCTTCTTTAACGCCGCTTCCACCTCCTTGATCTTCTCTTGCTCCAGCTTCTCCAACTCCTGTGCGTTCTTGATTTTCTCTATCTCCTTCTTCAGTTCCCCCATGGTTTCTAGCTTCCTCTCTAGGTCTACTAACTTTATCTCCTTCAACTGCTTCAGCGTTGCCCTAGTAGCCTCCGATTCTCTGAGCTTCTTCCCAGTTGCTAACTCATCTAACTGTCCCAAATTTCCCAGTATCCAAACTTCTTCTAAGTTACCTTCTGTGCTCTCTGCCAATCTCCTAGCTTCCAACCGATCTAGCTGTCCTCCTAATGCTCTAATCCTCTCTGTAAGTTGTAATCCTCCTTGAACATCTAACTCTTTTCTTTTTTCAGCTAATGCTCTAACTTCCTTAACCTCAGCTAATTCTCTTAACCTCTCTTCTAATCCCAATGCTCTCAGTTCCCTTATTGCAGCTAGTTCCTCTAGTTTGCTCTTGAGCTTTACTACCACCCTTATACCCTCGAGTCCCAGATTCTTCACCTTCTCTAGCGCCTCCGATTCTCTGAGCTCCTCCCTCACCCTCTGCACCAGCTCTGCCGAGTCTTGCTCAGTAAGTCTCTTAAACTTCTCCCCTAGTTCCTCCACCTTCTTTCCCAGCCCAGTGTCTCCCACCTTTTCCTTCACCTTCTCTATCTTGTCCGCCACTTCCTTCTTTGCCGCTTCCACCTCCTCTAACTTCTTAGCCTCTAGCTGTTCCAAATCTCCTGGCTCACTGAGTTTATCTAACTCCCCCTTGAGTCTCTCTACTCCCCCTTCAATCCCCTTATTGCAGCTAGTTCCTCTAGTTTGCTCTTGAGGTTCTTCAGCATATCTACTTGGCCCTTAAACCCCTCCTTCCACTCCTCCTTCCCGCCTATCCAGGTGCCCAACTTATTTAGCGCCTCCTTGAGGCTACCTCCCTTCAGCTCTTCAAGCTTTCCCCCCTTCAGCTTATCCTTTAACGTCTCCGATTCCCCTAAGCGCTGCTCTATTCCCAGAATAAACGCTTCCTTTTTTGCCTTCTTCACCTCCTCCATCTTCTTTTTCTCAATCTCCTTGATCCACTCCAGCTTTATCTCTTCCGGTGTCTTACCATTATCAATCTTCTCTTTGAATTCCTTCACCAACGCCGCCTTATCCTTC
>NZ_AFMS01000200.1 GCF_000215485.1 Anaplasma marginale str. Florida | reverse complement strand
TTTAAGCTTCTTACTAACAGCTAGATCCTCTAGTCCCCTGATCCTCTTTATCTGTCTTCCCAGTTTTGCTATATCTCCACCCTCTAGGAGTGCGTTGATCTTGGCTAGTTTTTTCTCCAGTATCACTAACTCCCAGTCCTTTGTTTCTCCTACACCCAGCGCCACCAGTCCCAGGTCTAGTACTGCTCCAAAGAGCCCTTTGGCTTTTCGCTTCTCAGCCAGCTCCTTAATCAGCTTAAGCTTTTCCTGCTCCAGTACCTTCTTCTGACTTTCCAGACTCTTTCTATCTAGCTTACTTACCTTTGCTACCAGATTCCTCTCTAATGCCACAGTTCTGGTCGTAAGCTGTAATATCTCTTGAACATCTAGCGCTTCATCCTTCTGCTTTTCAGCCAATGCCTTGAGATCCTTAACCTCAGCTAGCATCCTCAGCTGCTCCTCCAGATCCAGTCTTATCTCCTTGAGCATCTGCTCCAGCTCTGGCCCTTCCTTCAGCTCCCTGATCGCTGCTAGTTCTTTTACTGTTTCTCCTAGCTTTTTCCCCAGTTCCTTAAGTCCGGGTGTATTCACCTTCAGCTTCTCCAGCTCCGCCAGCTTTTTCCCCTCTAGCTTCCCTAGCTCTCTCAGTGCTCTTATCTCTTCCCGTGTCAGCCCCTTTCCCTCTAGTTCTTTTGACCCTAACGACGTTACCTTCTCCTGCACCTCCTCCAACTTCTTAGCTTCTAGCTTTCCCAGCTTCCCCTTCACCTCCGCCAGCTTTATCTCTTCTAGCCTGTCCAAGTCTTCCAGTTTCAACTTTCCTACTGCCTGCTCCAGCTCTGACTTCTTTTCCTCCAGCTTTTTCTCGGCCTTCTTCACCTCCTTTATCTCCTCCTTCAGCCCCTTCAGCTTCTCCAACTCTCGCAGTTGTGCCACATCCGCCTCCAGCCGCACCAGCGCCTCCAGCTCCACTCTCAGCCCATCCTTCTCCAGCTGCGACTTTTTCGCTTCCAGCTCCCTCTCCAGCTCCTTCATCGACTCAAGCCGCTGCTTGACCAACTCCAGCTCCGCCAACTTTTCCAGTTTTTCTAATCCCAGCGCACTCTTTAGTTCCCTCTCTATCTCTTCAGCCTTTTTCTGTTCTAACAGCGTCCTAAGCCCCTCTG
>NZ_AFMS01000201.1 GCF_000215485.1 Anaplasma marginale str. Florida | reverse complement strand
AAGGCGAAGGTAAAGGGTTCAGAGCTTGCAGAGCATTTGGACAAAACGTGGTTGCTACGCAGGATTGGAAGAGTAGGGCAGGAACTAGCAGCGATAAGGGAGCTTAAGGCACTAGGACTAGAAGAGCAGTTGAGAACATTAGCTGAAGTTAAGGAAGTCAAGGCATTAGCTGAGAAGCAGAAGATTGAAGGATTAGAGATTCAAGAGGGACTTCAGCTCACAGAGAGAATGAGGGGACTAGATAGAAGACTAGTACGGCTAGCAGCACAAAAGCTGGAGGAGATACAGGAACTGACACAGCGGCAAAGAATACGTAAGGAGACTAATCCGCAATCTATAAGGAAAGCAGCAAGTATGTTAGAAGAGATAAGTGTGCTAAGGGAGCTAAGACAGTTAGATGAGCTAATACCAGAAGAGCAGTTGAGGACATTAGCTGAGGTGAAAGACACTATAGCACAATTGGAAGCACAAAAGCTGACGGAGGTGTTGAAGATATTTAAGGTGGAGGAGACATCGATAGGAGCTTTGGTCAAGAAGCTACAAAAACGTCTGGAGGGCTCAGAAGGAAAGAAAGAGTTGGAAAAGCACTGGTTACTCAAGAGATCTGGTAGGGAAAAAGATGAACTAGCCAAGATCAAGGCACTAGAAGAACTTACAGAGATAGCTGAGAAGCGTGGAGTAGCCACAGTGATGAAGGCTGCATTGACTAATGCTATGGAGATCACGAAGAAT
>NZ_AFMS01000202.1 GCF_000215485.1 Anaplasma marginale str. Florida | reverse complement strand
CAAACCTCCCCAATCTGAGGCATTTGCGGGCAATGCTCTCAGTCAGGATGCAGCAGCACCCCAATCAATAGAGGCTAGTCCCGTCTTAGCTTCTCTTTCAGCTCTGCCAGTTTTAACGTCACAACAGCAGTGTGCGGTCTCGGCCCGCTGACGGCCCAACCACTGACCTTGTGGAGGTAATATGCATCAAAATAAGGTGCAATCAGCCATAGAGGCTGCGTTCACAATTGCATCTTGTGCGGGGTTTGTGGCATTTTGCCTTGCGATACATCTTCTCTCCATCTACGCTTTCACAACCCTATTAGTAGCAGCTATGCTACTATGTACCGCTCTTGTCACACCCGCAGTGTTCTATAGTTCCCTACTAGTCGGCGCTTACGTAGCTATCACCAAGCTTACTGAAGGTCTGCATCAAACCCGAAAATGGACGTTCATACCGGGATAATTTACCCCCCTATCTTGCTCTTGACGGTTGCGCGACAGTCTTGGGTGCGACAGGCTCCCAATTTTGGAGATCAGCAGTCATAGCCTGGAACAGGTCCCCAGCAGCACTGAGGAAACCTTCATCTTG
>NZ_AFMS01000203.1 GCF_000215485.1 Anaplasma marginale str. Florida | reverse complement strand
TACTGCAATTGCGGTGCCAATTTTATGCAGTCCTTTGTAGAATGTGTTAGCACTGACCCCTTCAGGAGACCATGCTTCACCTTCAACTTGCTGTTCTGCCTTCGCGTCGATTGCTGTGCGCAGGCTTTCAATCTCTTCGAGAGCCTTGCTCCACTTGTGGCATGCATTGTCGAGTTTGTTTTTACACTTGTCTAGACCCTTGCCGGCATACTTGCCCATGGTCTCATTGGCATAACCAACGCCGTAGGAGGCCTCTACCAAGCCATTGCGACATAACCCTGCACCAAGTCTAGATGTTTCCAGACCTTCCCTAACTAGTGCAGTATCCTTGGCGTCAATCCCCTGTGATATCTGTGCCTGGCCTTCCGCGAGCATGTGCATGCCTCGGTCTAACATCTCCAGGCTTTCATCCACTGTACGCTTGAAGCCTGCTAGACCCCAAGCTGCTGCCTTGCCAAATTCTTGCTCCTCACCCGCTGGTACTTCAATCTTCTCACCAGTGTCAGGTGCTTCATCCATGAACGGTAGTGCGTCAATGCTCTGGTCAAGGTCCTTGGGTGCATCTGAGCTCTTGAGTTTACCACGGGCGACAAGCCGCCCGAGATTACCTAATGCTGC
>NZ_AFMS01000204.1 GCF_000215485.1 Anaplasma marginale str. Florida | reverse complement strand
AAGAGCACACAATCAGCGGGCGCTACGCGAGTATAAATCTCAAACCCGCCTCCAGTGCCAGGTAATGCAACCCAAAGGACACGCGTGCCTTGACATCTTCCCTCTCAACATATTCACTATAATCTGACGCTGCAGACAGCGTAGACACGCGGCACCGTTCGCTGTACTCCACAGCCCTCCGGTACGCTCCATCGACAAAAACCCTAGCCCGTGGAGAGAGCTCGTAACTCACGCCCAGTTTTGCACCATATGTAAACTTCGGAGCACTGTTCTCGGCCACCTTCAAAAAGCTCATCCCGATGCTAACACAGCCGTATGGGGACAAACCCCTCACGTTAACAGTAGAAATATCATAACAGTAGTTTGCGCCAAAAGTGTTGGCCACGACCGCAGGTATTTTGATCCTGTATCCACCAATGCCGCCAAGGGCAATTCCAATCATGTGCGCCTTTTCAACAATTTCACGCTCTTCCGCACCAACCCTGGCTGCAGCAGCAAGCAGCAGCGCAGCCCTTCTCCTGGTTTCCGCGGCACCAAGACCCCCTGATCCATACTTGCGCCCCCACGCCCGAGCAACAATTTGAGTCGCCGCTAAAGCATCTTCGCGGGTCGTTCCTGTGTGTGCCAGAGCACCTCCCTCACGATGCGCTGTCTTCCTCTGCTGGATCGCAGTGTTCAGCGCACTGAATAAAGCATCAAGATCCGCATGTTCGACAGTCAGGTCGTGTAGTGACTTCACAGCTTGATTATCGGTATCACCGGCACTTCTCTGCCCTGTAGCAAACCGTACCACTGCATCATCTACAAGAAGGAATATTGAGTCTCCCTTGGCCCACGTTCTGCCACTCACCTTCATGACGGGAAAGCGCTCACATGCTGCTTCAAACTCCAATCTACTATTTGAGTGGCGCACCCCTACACTTCCCACCATTCCAAACAAGCTCCTGCGCTGGAATTTTATTGGGTATTTACTCCCCTTAGTGCCTGACCCTTCCCAATCGAAGTCAAAGGGGGAAGTTTCCCAGCTACCAACGGCATCTTTCCGGTAAGGCAATGCAGCATCCGCCGCACCGGGAACTTCAGCGTAGAAATCCGCCACATCCCCAAATGCCGGGGCAAGCCCAAATCCTAAGTAAAAGTCAGTATCATCACCACCAAACCCTGCCGCAACAGCAGACGAACCAAACGCAAGAGCCCCAGCTACAACCGCGCTCAACAGAAAAGACCTAACCACCTCACCCTCCGTACATCAGCAACACATAGCCCCCACTGGAGGAGAACACAATCAGTAGACGCTACGTGAGTATAAACCTCAGGCCCACTTCTCCAGCGAGATTCAGCACCCCAAAAGAGATCCGAGCCTCCTCATTCCTTGCGTAGTCTGCATGGCCTCCCGCCGCCGCCACAGACCCACTATCAGCCCCCATAGGAATAACGGGCAAGTTAAAATCATAATTCGCAGTTCTATGCAGCACCCCGCCAACAAACACCGATGCAGCGCGAGATAATTTGTAGCTCACACCAAGCTTCAACTCAGCACCAAATTCCGCAACATTCTTCCCGGCCCCGCGTACAAAGCTTACCCCCATTCCAGCACAACCGTACGCATCCAAGTTCCGAGTAGCCGCGGCCGTAAATAGATTCGACAGCGCAAGATCGCGACACCCAACAACCGTAACAGCGGTGAGCTCAACAGCAGAAATCGCCACAACCCCGCTGTCCCCATACTCACCCAGGGCACGCCGCGCTTCGTCCTTATCGCTATATGAAAGATATGGCCAGACCTTAGGCAACGCCTGCCCCAACATGGTATGTAGCCGTTCGACAACATCCGGCTTACTTGACCAGTTGCGGCCGGGCATGGTCGCCGACCCAACATAGTTAAGCAACATCTTCGCGCTTGCTGCTTCTGCCTTCCGTCCGGATTCAGATAGCCCATTCAGGCCACGGCGGAGTGCGAGCAGAAGATTGTTAAGCCTCTTACCTTCTTCCACGGACTTACCATCGCCGGCATTAGTACTAATGTAGGGGCGCAACCACCTCACAAGATCTGCACTACGCTTCCCTAGCAACAAGAACAAAGAGTTTCCTTGTTTCCAATGTCTACCACTAACTTCAGAAACAGAAAACTCTTGCCCAATCACTCCAAGCTCTATCCTAGTGTCACCCAGAGCATAGCCTACAGCTCCAGTGACACCATATGGGCTTATACGTTTAAACTTTATTGGATCATCACCAGGAGCACCTCCGTTCTTACCCCACCAGTCAAAGCTAGACCAGGATAATACTTCATCACCTGATACATCTTTCTTATAGGGCAGGACATACCAAGTCTCTCCAGGAATGCCAACA